>PBCC01000043.1 GCA_002716825.1 Halobacteriovorax sp.
CGCACTGTGAAAACTGGGGTTTAAATATCCTTCCTCTTTCTTAATGGTTGGGGCAAATGTTATCTGGGCGCTATCTTGCTTGGTAAAAGTGAGCGTGTTGCCAAGGATATCGCTTATCAGCTGCTCAGTGCAATCAGGGGCGAGTATCTTGAGTCGCTCGTAAAGACTCGGCGTCGTTTCATCGACGTGAATGTCTAGGCTTGAAGCCACACATATATCACCCGCATCCATCTCTTTAACCATTCTCTGAATTGAGACACCGCCAATCTTATCTCCACACCAAATTCCGTAATGAATCGGTGCCGCACCTCTGTGACGCGGAAGCAGGCTGGTATGAATATTAAAGCAGCCAAGCTTTGGGAGAGACAGAACGCGTTTACCCAGAAACTGAGCAAAAGCAAAAACAATAAAAATGTCAGGCTTTAGTGCCTCGAGGGAAGTGAGAAAGTCGGCTTCTTTGTTGAGATTGGTGCATTGAAAAAAAGGCAATTCCAATTTTTTTGCACACTCTATAACTTCTGGAGATTTAAGTTTATTGCCACGGCCGCTGGGGCGATCGGGTTGTGAGACTACCTGTACGATTTCTACGTTTGGATTCGCATTAAGGGTCATCAGAGTGGGCACAGCGATATCGGGAGTGCCGCAAAAAACCACCTTAAGCACGGCCTATCCTTTCTTTGCTTTTAAAAACTTTTTGGTAAGAAACTGACGCTTCAAAGGAGAGAGGCGTTCAAGAAAAACGATACCATCAAGATGGTCGTTCTCGTGTTGCAGGCAGACGGCCAATGTGCCCTCGGCCTCGATCGTGTGCTTGGCACCGTGAACGTCTTGATATTCAACAATCACATGCTCGGCGCGCTTAACGTTCTCATAAATGCCAGGAACAGATAGACAGCCTTCTTCATAAACGAGTTCGCCATCTTTTTGTTTAAACACAGGATTGATGAATACTCGTGGATTGAAATTAGTGTACTTCCACTCAGTATTGCCTTCAGCATTAAGTGTCTTTTCGCGATCAAAGTCCACGTCCATGACAAATAAACGAAGAGAGCTACCAACTTGTGGTGCGGCCAAGCCAATACCGGGCGCATGGTACATTGTGAAAAGCATATCTTTGACCAGTTGTTGTAAGTTTTGATCAAACGTAGTCACAGGCTTCGCAATCTGTTTAAGGATGGGAGCGGGAAAGGTGAATACCTTAAGGTTTTCACCTTCTAGGCGATATGAATTTTGATTTTGTGCTATCTCAGACATAGCTTTTCATAGCATGAGTGCGCTGCGTAAGTCCAGCTTAGGGTTTTATCCGAACGAGTAAGAAAGTCTCCTGTAACTCACTTAAACTACTGGCATTAATTGCGCTTAAGACATGCTTTAGACGTCGACTTTTTTGCCATACACGCCATCTCTCAATGATCTCAACTTTTGAGCGAAGCTCAAACTGATCGACAACCCGCTCTGGAATGAAAAGTAAGCCTGTAAGTGAATGAATACGCTCGGCAATCTCATGGGCACCAACGATTTGTATGTCGGTGCGCTCGAGTGCTTCAGCAATAAAATAGGGCTTTCTGTAGACCACAGACAGAGGTTGCTCGCCGATATGTCTCACAACTCGATCGGGTACGGTAGGAAGAATAAAAAGCGGTGTAACAAAAGACCAGAGAAAGCCAAAGCAAAGCAGTGAGGATAATGCACGAGTTTTAAGCGACAACACTTTGGTAAAAGAAATGAAGGCAAAAATAGCAAGTGCGATTGCCACGGTCATAATTGAAATATGACTTAACGATTCAAATAAAGAAGGAAAGGCAAACGTTAAAAAGAGAACAGGTAGTAAAAGAAAGAAGAGGCCGGCACTGAATAAGTGTGAACTTTTAGCCTGCCAGCCACTTATTGGTCGATGATGACACTTCATGGTGTCCAGAAGAAGTGTTAGAAAAAAGAATATACTTGGCATGGCATAGTGATGTGATCGCTGATTGGGTATGAGCCACAGCCCAAAGAAAACAACAAAGCAAATGAGTGTGAAAACGCGTGCCCAGTACTTAGACTCGCGCTTATTAAATCTTGAAAGCCAACTTTGCTTGCTCATAAGGAGAGGCAAAAAAAGTGACCACGGTAGTGAGAAGATTAAGAGTCCTTGAAAGACAACGCGAAGTGGGTAGGAGCGAGAAGTAAACTTGCCCAGGTTTTCACGCAAGAAAAAATAATCGATAAATTCCTGACCGTACTTCATATAGCAAGCTACAAACCATAGACTTCCTAAAATAAAAGTTGAGAGTGAGAAGACTGTGAGTTGCTTAAAAGGTATGCGAAATCCACTTCGATAGCGAAGCAGTAAAAAGAGTGAGCCAGAGGCGCCTATCATAACCCAGGCGACAGGGCCTTTAACTAAAACGGCTAGAGAACAAAAAAGAGTCGCCAAGATCCAGTCGCTTCGCCTTGATTCATAAATAGCCGCGAAAAAATACATCGCACCAAGGGTGGAAAGAAGCGAAAGAGGCATCTCCATCATGTAGATGCGCGAGTACTTGGCAAATCCAATTGTTGAAAAGAAAAAGAGTGCGCTTGTAAGCTTCGAGATAGAAAAAAATCTCTAAACCCAAGAGGCACATAACATAATTGAAAAGATAGACAGGAATAAAATCGAAAGCCGTGCTGCAGTAGTTAGATCAAAAGCTCCCGTTGCATAAAGTGGAAATGGCAACCAAAAATGAAGCGGCGGCTTTGACCAGTGGGGTTCTCCGCGAAAAAGAGGAGTTAAAAAAGAGCCAGTGGCATTCATCTCTTTAGAGATTTGAAGATAAAAACCCTCTGTTCCCTGTCTGATAGCATCTAGGTTGCCAATATCCCAGGCCATAAGGAGAAAGGTTAAGCTAATGACGGCCAGGTAGCCGTGCTGCTGAGTGAAGCGAAGAATCCACTTGATCATGTTTTAAGTTTCCGATTGGAATAAAATGTGTGTGCTATAAATATACAAAATAATAAGGGTACACCGAAAGAGGCAATGAGTGGCGAGATCTTGGAGCTTTTGCCAAGTTCAGTAGCATAAGATGTCGTGAGCCAATAAATAACAGTAAAGGTAAAAACAAAAGCAATATTTTTGCCCATATTGCTGGAGCGACGACCGGGGTTGTAGGCGGCTACGCTTGCAAGAAGTCCAAAGACGACACACACAAAAGCTGCGGCAAACTTATCGTAAAGCAGAACTGAGTATTCATCGGTATTGATGCCAGAGCGTCTAAGCCTTGAGACGTAGTCTACGAGTCCATTGAGTGGCAGAGTTGTTATATCGCTTTCAATTTTCTTAAAATCCTCAACGCCTTCATCAAGGCTAATTTCTACATCACTCTCGATACGCTTTTCAGGAAAAATTTGATTGTCTAGGTTGTTGTGAATAATGGCCGTGGGGAAAAGCCACTTTCCATCTTCGAGATTTCTAAGGCGTTGTCCCTTGATACGTCTCGAGATCTTGTAGTCGCTACCAAAATAATAAAGAGTAACATCAAGGAGTTCGCTCTTATCTTTATTAAATGATGAAAAGGAAAAAAAGTAATTACCACTTTTATACCAAATACGACCACTGCCAATGGTGCTGGCACGTAGGCCCTGGCCCTCGAGGTTTCTAAACTTACTGTCGGACTCTGGAATGAGAACATGGCGCTTGGACCTTGCCCAAGGGTCAATAAAGCCTGTCAGTAGAAGTTGCATCAGGCAGACAAAAAAAGAAGCAAGCGCAATCGTTGAAAAAAACTGTTTGCGCGTGAATCCTGAAGCAAAAATTGCGGTAAGTTCGTTACGATTTTTTAACTTATTGATGCTGAACAAAGAAGCGGTCAGGCAGGAGATGGGTAAAACCCTGGCCAAAAAGCTAGGGGCTTCAATAATAAAATTGAAAAAGACTTCGGCCGCGGTGACATTATCGCGTAGAAAACCAGAAACCAGATTTGAGACGGTAATTAAAAGCATTAAGGCAAAAACGGAGGCGATAAAAGCCTTAAACCATTCAATTAAAATTAAGTTCTTTAAAATCATCTTTGGGCTTTAATTTTTGTAAGCTTAAGAAAAAGTCTAATGAGGAGATGAAAAATAGGGTCAAAAAACTTAGTGAGTGGTGGGTAACGATAGCAAGCTTTAACCAGGTAGGGAGAAATACATTCGTAGGTTGAAATAAAGAAACGGCCAAAAATATTCGATTGAAGAGAAACATCTCGGTAGTTTCTAAGTGAGGCAGTAATAGGGTGAGCGCTACCGTAGCAGTGTGTGGCTATATAACAGCCTTTTGCTTCAATTCGAATCTTCTCGAATGCGTCTTTAAAGGGCTTGGGATTATGAGCAAGACCCTTTCGAATATATTTCTTTACCATCTGTGAGTTGGCGTACTGATACTTAAAGCCAAGAGTAAACTTAACAAACTGGGCAAGGCAGCGGATAGATTCCATCGTAAGGGATGGACTTCGATCATAGGCCTTGGCCAGGTCCCAGTATGTATGCGAGATAAGTAGCATCTCGGCTAAGTCTTGTTCTTTAGAAAAGCATGCTGGAGATAGTGATGACTCGGGCACATCAAAGTACTGCGCCAAGGTATTAAGATAGAGCGAGTAGTGTTGAACTGCCTTTGGAATTTCGTCCATAGCAGATAACTCTTGCGCTTTCTTTAAAACTTTAAGGCGGTCGCGATAGGCCTTAAGAACTGGTTCAGGCCTGGTTACATTGTAGCTCTTTTCTGTTGTTCCCTTAACCATTTAGAACCTGTAAGAAAGAGAAAATGATGTTTCTTTGGCCTTCTCATCATTTTGGTTAAGCTCGCTGTCGGCCTTGTACTCTGTGCTGGACATGGCGACATCAATTACAAGTCTTGGTTGCACCCAACCAATACCGGCGCCAGTTCCCTTAAGCTTTAAGCCTCTGTCTTCTTGGGCGCCAAAACGCATATAAAAATCTTCGAAAACTTTAAGCTGAATGGCGGCGCGAACGAGAGAGCTATCTTTAGCATCTCGCTCCCAGTCACTGCCCGCATCGAGCATCAAAGAGACAAAGTCTTTGTATACGTATTGAGCACCAATAATTGCTCGGCGAGCAAAAGGATCAGCCGCCAGGATGTCGGGGATGACTAGACCAAGAGTAAACTCCGGGGAAAGGAGATGGTTAACTCCAGCAGTAACTTGTTTGAGTTTGCCTTTGAGGGGTCCGTCTTTTCTACTTGTTGTAGCGTAGCTAAAGCCAAGAGTTGATTTTTTGCCAACCGGGGCCGACATTGAAGCGGCCAAACGCGATAGCTTGCCGAAGCGATCCTCTTCTTTGGCATAACTTATTGATCCATCCACATCGCCTTTTGCGTCTGAGGCAACAAATAATAGCTGTTCCTCACTGGTTGGCGCTAGCGGTGAATCGTTGGAGGGGGAGATATCTGTTCCCGATTTTTGCAAGTAGATAGATGAAACTTGGAAAAATGAAATAGAGGCTGGGTTGAGGAATGTCGCCTCATCCATGAGTAGACTGGCGACGCCTGTTCCAGCGGTTGATTTTAAGCGAGTGGTACTCATCTCGCTTGCCTGCGATGTAATGTTGCAACACAGCCCGAGTAAAAAGATCGGGAACGTGCGCGATAACGTGGCGATGGTAGATTTCATAGGGTAAGATGCCTCGTTAAAAGATAAAGGTGGTTTAATTGTAATGAAGATAAAAAAGGCTGTCATCCCCGTCGCCGGGAAAGGGACAAGATTCTTACCTGCTACTAAGCAAATCCCTAAAGAAATGATTCCGATTTTGGATCGTCCAATGATTCATTATTGCGTAGAAGAGGCCGTACTATCAGGTATAGACGAGATTGTGTTTGTTACCTCGACAGGAAAAGAGGCCATCGAAAACTATTTTGATCGCAATATAGAGCTAGAAAATTTCTTAGAGAAAAATGGAAAAATAGAGCTTTTAGATAAAATTAGCAAAATCGGCCAAATGATTGAGGTTGTTACTGTTAGACAAAAGGAACAACTCGGCCTTGGTCATGCAGTCCTTTGTGCCAAGTCTGTAGTTGGTCAGGATGATTTTGCTGTTATTCTAGGTGACGATATCGTTATTAATGACATTCCCGTAACCAAACAACTTGTTGATTGTCATGAAAAGCACGGCGGCTCTGTCATTGGAGTCATGCAGGTGCCAAAAAATGAAACTTATCGCTATGGGATCGTAAAGGGAACGACGGTTTCGGATCGCACGTTAAAAATGGATGGGATGGTAGAAAAACCTAAGCCAGAAAATGCCCCAACAAACTTAGCGACACCTGGGCGCTACATTCTTAAAAATGAAATTTTTAGCGCACTAGAGCGAATTGAGCGCGGAGCTGGCGGTGAGTATCAGCTCACCGATGCCATTAATATGCTTTGTTCAGAATCACAGGTTTTTGCTCATGAGTTTCATGGCAAGAGATATGATACTGGTAGCCTCGAAGGATATCTTAGGGCCACTGTCGATTTTGCTCTAGCGAGAGATGACCTTAGGGCGACCATGCAAGAAATTCTAAAAAATGGAAAGGGTCATCAATGAAAACTCTTACAGTATTTTTTACCTTTCTCCTGTGCGCACAGACCATGGCGACACCGACTGCTGAGGGCCTATTTCGTAACGTGAGCAATAAGGAACCAACCGGTAACTTAATTGTTGTTACGGCGATGGTTGAAGAAATGGAAGAGTCTGCTCCGGCAGCAGAGTCAACGCCGAATACAGCTTCTTTAAATGAAGCTCTCATGCCGCCGACAAAGAAAAAACCAATCTATTACAAATGGCTGCTTTCTCTAGAGCGAGAGGGCAGCGTTGACATGATTCAAGTTAGCTATAGAAATTCTCAGCTCAAAGAAGAACAAATAGTACAAACCAAATATTTTCCAGATATTGCAAAAGTCGTCTCAAACGATAATTCGCTTGAGCGCAGTATGTATTACTCGCTTATGAATATGTTGGTCGTTAATGAGTCGAAAATGTTTAAGGCATTGCTGGTAAAATATGCTCAGGGCTTTCAGTCTAATAAAGAGCTAATGACAAAAGAAAAAGTAGCGCTTTATCGTAAGTATAAAGAATATTTGGAAAAAAGGCAGGAAGACGAGACTCTTATTTCCCCACTAGAGCCAACTGATCCGGATCAGTTAAGTGCGGTAAAAGAAATAATGGCCGCACCTATGTATAAAGATGCGGGTAATGTTGAGTTGGTTAGAATTGATAATGAATTAGCGTGGAAAGTCGACTTGAAAAGTCTAAATGCTATCTTCTCCAATGAAGACCATAGGCTAAGAAAAATAGAATACCAATCACCATTAGGGGATCTTCGCGTAATTACTGATGAGTACGTACTCTTTAATGGGGCCCATGAACTACCAAAAACCATGATTTTTAAAGATATGAGCAATAAAAGCTGGCGTGTACGCTTTCTTGGACTCAGTCATCTTAATACACACTCAACACCTTTTACTAAGCGTGCCCAGGATTATACTGACGCAGCTAAAAAAGCTAGAGAAATGCGAAAAAGCTCTGCTCAAGGGCAAGAAGATTATCTCAATCCACCGTTTATCTTTTAGGCCTAGTGAAAAATATAATCGTCGCCACCAATACACCCTTTAATGGTTCGCTCTTAACTTATAAAGTTGAGGCTGAACCTAAAAAGGGCGTGCATGTTCTCGCCCCACTTGGCAAGCGAGTGGTGAATGGTTGGGTCGTCGGGCTTGACGAGTCTGAAGTTGATTCTAACAAGTTAAAAGAAGTTGATATAGATGGTGATGCGACTCTAAATATAAATCAACATGAGATGGAATTGCTGCAATGGATGTCGAGTTATTATCACTATCCTTTAGGTCAACTTATTAATGATATATTACCTAAAAGTATGAAGCGACCAAGAGAAACTGATGTTGAGGAGTCCACTCCGCGCGAACTCGAAAACCTGACCACACTTCAAGCTGATGTTTATCAAAGTCTTTGTAGAAAATTTGAAAATGGCTTTTCAAGGCAACTCGTTCACGGCGTGACCGGCAGCGGGAAAACGCATATCTATCTCCATCTAATGAAAGATATGCTTAAAAAGAATAAAAGTATCTTGTTTCTCCTACCTGAGATCAATTTAACGCCACAATTTTATAGAAAATTTCAAGAAGTACTCGGTTGCCCGGTCAGGGTTTATAGCAGCGAAACAAGTGCCTCCGATAAATATCTCTTAAGACAAAACTTAAAACTTCAAAATACAGCTCAAGTTATTTTGGGGGTCAGAAGTAGTGTGTTCTTACCAATAGAAAACTTAGGCTTAATCATTGTGGATGAAGAACACGACTCTTCATTTAAACAAGATGATCGCTGCACCTATAACGCTCGCGATATTGCGATCAAGCGCGCCTCAATGCTCAATATTCCAGTTGTGCTTGGCTCTGCAACTCCCTCAATGGAAAGTTACACTGCTGCCAAAAAAAGTAATGACTACCATGCCATAAGAGAGCGCGTTCACGGCTTTAAAATGCCAAAGATTGAGATCGTGGATCAAAGAGCGAGTAGTGACGACAAAACTTCAAGCTCAGAGCACTGGCCACTAACAAGGGCAACTATAGAGTCTATTTATCAGGCCAAACAAAAAGGTGAGCAGGCGCTGGTGTTCATTAATCGTTTGGGATTCTCTAGTTATATCCAGTGCTCTTCATGTGGACATCAGTTTCAATGTCTAAACTGTTCGACAAATATGCGCTACTTTAAAAGCCGATCAGAACTTGCATGTCAGACATGTGGTAATAAAACGCCAATGCCAAAAATGTGTCCAGAGTGTTCTTGTCTGACCCTGACACAAAAAGGTTATGGCACCGAAAAGATTGTAGAGGTCTTATCGAAAGTAATTCCAGAATTGGTTGTTGAGCGCTTTGATAGAGACGAGATAAAAAATATCGAGCAACTCAAGCAATCGTTAGAGCGCTTTTCCAGGCAAGAGGTCGATGTGCTTGTTGGAACGCAAATGCTGTCAAAAGGACATAATTTTGAAAAGGTGAATACTGTTATCGTATTGGGTATAGATCAGCAGTTAAACTTTCCAGATTTTCGCGCCATGGAGCGTGCCTGGCAAACCTTGGTTCAGGTAAGTGGGCGATCAGGCCGTTTTGGCAGCGAAAGCCAAGTTTTGGTACAGACACACTCGCCAGAGCATCCATTGTTTTCCCATGTGGTTAATCATCACTTTGATGAGTTTTATCAAGAGGAATTAGACCTAAGGCAGCGAGCGAACTGTCCACCGATCTCAAAGATGGCCGCTATATATATGACTTATAAAGATAAAAATGAACTGATCAAGCAGTCCATGCACTTTTCGGACTGGGCGCAGGGATTACAGGAGCATCATTTTAAGAATGTTGATGTGCTAGGTCCAAGACCAGCGCTCATGGAAAAGAGGGTCAATAAGTTCACTTGGTGCTTAATGCTGAGATCTCATCAAGTGAATGACATGCACAGCTTTATTTCTGCTGCCCAAGTTTATCTCTCTCGCGTAAAGGGTCTGCACGTAAAAACAGACATCGACCCTCAGGTTATTCTATAAAAATCATAGACCTAAATACCTGATAAAACAGCCTTTATATTATTCTCATCGTCTCCTCACTCAAGTTTGTGGGCGATCGCCCGAAAAGACGTGTGTAGTGAACCGTAAAGTTCGTAAGCATGGGATTTTTGACTATGAATAAGACAATCAAACTTTTCGCAATTCTCGCAGGACTCATAAGTGCTTCGAGTGCGTGGGCGCAATTCTCTGTCATTAATGCTGCCGGTAGCGGCGCAAGTGGCACGGGCAGTGGTTCAACTGTACGATCGGCGGGAGAGCCAGAGCCTGGTGTGACGGCCCTACCATCACAACGAGTAACTTGTCAGACCGAGAAACGAGTCGGCCTACAGATGCTTCGAAACCTTATGGTTGCACCGAATGATTATAATATTTCAATCACTGAGGGTGAGCGCCGAAAACTGAAAGTTCAAATACCGGCACACTATGGCGATTGTTTAAACCTAAGATTCGAATATAAAATTGTAAGCAACGACGTACTTGTGAGTGCACACAATGATCTTTCCTATACCGAATATGCTCAATGTTTAAAGGATAAAGGAATTCTAAGTGCCGACGGTACACAGTTTGATGCTTCAAAAGCATCAATCACAGAAGCATCTTTTGAATTCGTAGACCTTCCAGAATTTGATGCCGAAAAGAACGTTGAAGCATTCTTCATGTCTCCCAACCCGAACCCAAATAATGGCAACTACGGGGCAGCTTTTCCATCAGGGTGGCTAGCCTCTTCAGATGCCTGTTCCAAAAAAGAATCTCTACAAGAGGGAGGGGCCGTTGTGTATCTCTCTCCTGAAAACGAAGCGGCTGATCGCGCCTTTAGAGCCTGTAATAGTCTCGATTATGAAGCGATTTTGCGTGAGCTCGAGCGCCTCGATTCGAGCACGCTTGGTAATGCGTCTGTATTAAAGACAGTTCTTCAAGGAGCACTTGATTCGGCAAGAAAGCAAAGAGCAACGGAAATTTTCTCGCGCTTCACTGAGATCGAAGCCATGTTTAAGCCGAGTGCCGATGATATCGCTGCTGGCAGAAATGTTGGTGTGGGCGAAGATGAGGCGATTCGTCTGTCAAATGAGTATGCAACACTTTTGACGGAACTCAATGAGGTTGTCATCGATCCATCGATCAAAGAAATCGACGCCTTAGTTAAAGAGCACGGACAAACGACTTCAAGAGGCAGGCAGTCTGAAATTCAAGATCGCTTGAAAGAACTTAATACTTCAGTAGGTGAGTATGCCAAACGCAGTGGCACAGGACTTCGCGATCTTTATAAAGGATTGCAGGAATTTGCACTGATTGATCAAGCCGAAAAAATTGAAGGATTTAGATTAAAGTCAGAAGCTTTCTCGCGCGTCTATGTTGGTAGAGCAGATGGCCGTCGTGGAGAGCAAATTTCAGTTGAGCGCGCCAATAAGTTTATTACAGATCGCATGGAAACCTTCATGACCCAAGTGGTTGTTGATTGGGATGATAGTTATAGAGTAAGAAATCTTGATCGCGCGCCACTTCAGTCTTCACAACGTCGTGTTTCACAGGCCTATGAAAGACTCAATCGCAACTGGGAGCGCTATCAAAAGAGTGAGCAAGAGCAAATGCGTCGCTATTGTGGCTCAAACTTTTTGGGGCAAATGAAAAATCCAGTTCGTTGTCAGCAGTTTCAGCGTGGTGCCGAGGGAAGAAGAAGAAGAGCGATGTCTGGACGTGAGCGCGACCTGAAAAATCTTCGTCGTCGCGGGGAACATTATAGCTCTCTTTCAAACCAGTACAGCTCGGCCGTTGATCGTTTCGAAGCACAAAATCAATCAAGCTATGATGATATGGGAATTTATAGCAACTATGGCGATGACTATAGCTATTTGTATGGCTCAAACTATGACAGTGGCTATTCCAACTTCGATATGGGCTCAATGACGATGGGTATGGGCAATAATATGGGATCGCTTCGTGGACCAGCTAGTGGCGGACAACAACAAATGATGTCTTACTCACCTATGATGGGACAAAACCCTTACGGTATGTCACAGCAGCAAATGATGTATCAACAACCGGGTATGATGATGCCTGGCCAGCAGATGCAGTTTCCTCAAACTGGAGGAATGATGCAACAGGGTCAGGGCGGCATGAGTCCGTATTATATGATGGGAAGATAGAAATAAAAAAGGCTCCTTTCGGAGCCTTTATTTTTTAGAATTCAATAGAAGATCTGATTTGTAAAACCATCGTATTGTCTGCATCGTTTGGAGTGGCCGTATTGGTGAAGGCATAATAATCACCAGTCATAAGGTAACCAGCACTTGCTCCAACATGAACTTCGTTATTCCACTTATAATTAAAGCCAAAATCAAACTCAGTTCCAAGGTCATCTGACTGAGTTGCAGTGGCCGTGAACGTCTTACCCGTAGCATGATTATAAGAAGTTTTTCCAGCTTCAGCTGTGGCATCAGCTTTGGCCCAGATGACAGAACCGTCCCATGTCCATTTTCCAGTTGTATACTCGGCTCCAAATTTTGCATAAGTTGCGTTGTTTACATATGAATCATAAATCTGTGCACCACTGCTAATGGAACGAAGGTCATAGCGGAACATCAGATTTGCCACTTGATAATTCGGGTGTAGATACATGGCTTCGAAGTCATTGCCGCCAGCACCTTGACCAGACACCTGACCTGCAAAGAAAAGTAGTTTCCACTTGTTGCTGAGCTTATAACTAGATTCTAAAAGTAGGGCCTTGGCTTTGTATTTAACAATGCTGCCATTTTCAAAGTAATTACCAATTTCGCCACTGAGAAGTGGAACTTCTAAAGCGACAGAAAGATCACCAAAATTCTTAGCAAAATAGATATCGGTAATGGTCACATCGGTGGCGCCAAGTGCGGTGTTTGTCGAATCATTATTGGTGTCACCGGTGATGGCAGTAGCTTGTGAGCTATTTTGTTTCTTGCCGTAAAGAAGGCCAAAAGCAAGATCGCGTTCAACATTATCGTATAGAACCGAAGCGCCGTACTCTCTAATTCTTGAAGCGCGAGTGTAATTTGTTTGCGCGATTTTTGCCCAATAAGGAGTAAATTGAAAATTGCCAACTTTAATCTTGGCGGTAACACCATCGCGTGCCGTTGCAAAACGATCCCATGCATCTTGGCCATCATCATAAACAGCACCAAGGCCCCATGAGAAGCTGTGGCGACCGATCAACCAAGTGGCGGCATCAGAGTAAAGCTCAGCGTAGAGTTGATTAACAATGACTGAGTCACCTGAACTTGTGTTGTGAGTATAAAGTGTACTGCCAAAACTTGAATCGCGGGCAGAAGCAGTTCTGGTTGAATCATCACCAAAGCGTCCACCACGGGCATAATTGGTTGAGAGTTCACCCTTGATGCTAGCAGCATCATTGACGATCAAGGTTGGCTGCAATCTGAAAATATAAGACTGAAAGGAAGCACTTGCCTGATTGCCGGCAGCATAACCAACTTCCTGTGAACCAGCATTAGTTGAACTTGTATCAGTCGTTTGTTTGATACGGCGATAGTTATCAATTAGAGTTGAGTCGACACCAAAGACACCTTGCCAATCAATTGGTAGGGCCATGGCGCTGACGGGAATAAAGAAAGATAATAAAAGCAGAGAAAATAAATTGCGCACAGCTTGTCTCCTGCTGAGGTACAGCTCGAACTAAGTGATGGATAATACCGAGCAAGCATATTAAAACAGTGGGGCGAAGTCAAAGAGAGTGGTGTCGAAAATGGAGCGGGGATGAGGCTTAAGTCAAAGTTATTACAAGCTTTTTGTGTTGCAATAGGCATTGGTATTTTAGCTTCATGCGTTTTTGTTGTCGCGACTCTAAAACAAATACCATTGGCCGAAGTGCGAGACGTCTTGACTCGCTCCATCACAAAAAGCGATTTAGATAAAGATCAAAGACTTGAGAGTAAGTTAGAGGCAGGCGCTTTGCTTCTACATTCTAATCTAAAAACTTTCACTCATCTTTCCTCAAATCCGACCATGTATATTGATGCCACAAAATTCGAAAGAGTGAGCGGCGATATTATAGCGTTAGGTGAGGATATCTCACTCGAAGCCCCGGCCAAGAATGACTGCCTAGAGGTTTATTGTGTTCAGCTGCGAAGACCATTTCGTGAAGTGCCGAGTGTTCTTTGGCGCGGGCTTATCGGCATCGAAGATATCCGCTTTTTGGGCCATGTTGGCTTTGATCTAAGGGCCATTGCTAGAGCATTGGTGAGAGATGTGATTTCGATGGGATTTGTTGAGGGCGGTTCAACCATTACTCAGCAACTCGCTAAGAATCTATTTCTCTCCAGCGAAAAGAGTATCTGGCGAAAACTTAAGGAGCTAGTGGTAGCTGTTGCAATTGAGGTGAAGTTTGAAAAAGATGAAATCATTCAAGCCTATCTTAATGAAGTGTACTGGGGTGTCTTGCAAGGGGTGAGGGTTAAGGGCTTTCATGCCGCCAGTGAATTGTATTTCAAAAAACTTCCAAGAGATCTCGTAGAATATGAAGCAGTAATACTAGTAAGTCTTCTAAAGGGGCCAGGCTATTACCATCCGCTTCGCCATCTCGATCGATTGCAACAACGAGTTGCCACCGTGACGCAATCACTTATTGATAAAGAAGTTTTGCCCTCAAGTATGAGCGTTTGGAATGATAAGAGATGGCAACAATGGAAGGCTCAACTTGAAAAGGATGAAAAGCTGACTGCACGTCCGGTTTATGCTTGGTGGGTCAGTCAAAGTCGAAGGCTTGGACCGATTGAGCCTTATGGCCAGTTTGTCTTTACGCAAGCGGCGCAAAAGATTCTTGCCGAGTCCAAGTCTAAGGCGCCAGAGGCAGACTTGGCCGTCAAGGCCCTAGTGACTTCGTGGAAAGATGAACAAGTTGTTAATAACTTCGAGTATTACTCAAAGATTGAACGCGATACAAGTGTTGCACTTAATGATGAAAAACATCAGGTGGGAAGTACTCTTAAACCACTTATCTACGCTGCCTTAATTAGACTTGGAAACAGCCTTGATCGCTCTGTTGAGACGGCAGAGATTGAGTTAAAGCTTAAGTCTGGAAGATGGAGCCCCGAAGAAAGTCACCATGTAGAAGAGGAATACCTCTCACTTGCCGAGGCACTCAAGCAGTCGCTTAATCGACCCATCATTCGTCTGGCTCAGGAGGCGGGTTTTGAAAAATTAGAAAGTCGCCTGGGAGAATTTATTCCAGGTCTTTTGTCGCCACTGTCTCAGTATCCTGCCCAGCTATTGGGTGCGGTCGAATTAAGTGTGTCCCAGTTGGCAGGCGCCTATAGGAAATTTTTCGATCAAGAATGCTCTGAGCAAGGAAGTGGAATCATTCAAGTGCTGGATGATCCCAATCAAACCACGATTAAGCGGGTGGTGGGCAGGGTAATGTCCCAGATGAGGTTCTTTGGAAAGACTGGAACAACTAATGGCGGTCGGGATAATTGGTTCATATTTTTTGATGGCAAAATCATCAGTGCCATATGGGTGGGGCAAGAAACGAAGCGCAGCGGCAAGGATCTGCCCCTTTATGGCAGTTCAACCGCATTTAGAATTTTACAGCATTATCTATTATATCGCGGAAAATTATTTAACGATCTCAATTGCGCGGCGAGTATGAGTGGTGATAACCCAATAGATACGGCCATTTGAGGTTGCCGAAGTTTTCCGTCCCATGTATAGTTTTTCGCAAGATGTAGGGGTATCGACAAGTGGCTAAGTCAGCAGATTTTGATTCTGCCATACGAAGGTTCGAGTCCTTCTACCCCTACCATCTTAAACTTAGCCCCAAAGGCGGAGTATGAAACGGATAGTCCTCGTATCAGGCACTTCCAATCCCGAATTATCCAAGAAAATTTCGGAGCATCTTGACGTCTCTTTAGTGAACCCGCAACTCGTGCGTTTTGCTAACGGAGAAATCTTTTGTGAAATAGAAAAAAACGTTCGCGGTGCCGATGTCTTTGTCGTGCAATCAACTTGTCCCCCAGTAAATGACAATCTGATGGAACTGCTGATTATGATCGATGCTCTTAAAAGAGCCTCGGCCTCTTCAATCACGGCGGTCATTCCAAATTACGGATATGCTAGGCAAGACCGTAAAGTTTCACCTCGAACTCCGATTACAGCGAAGCTTGTGGCGGACCTTTTAACTGTTGCTGGCGCCACTAGAGTTATCACAATGGATCTTCACGCCGGACAGATTCAAGGCTTTTTTAATATTCCATTTGATAATATCTATTCTTCGCCGGTGCTTCTCGATTATCTCGAAAACCATGTCTATACCGATAATACCATTATGGTTTCACCCGATGCTGGTGGGGTAGAGCGTGTTCGTCACTACGCCAAAAAGCTTAAGTGCGATCTCGCCATGATTGATAAACGTCGCACTGGTAAAAATATAGCTAAGGCCATGAATATCGTCGGTAACGTAGAAGGCAAACACTGTATTATCGTCGATGATATGGTGGATACCGCTGGTACTTTAATCGAAGCATGTAAGGCTCTTAAAGAGCATGGTGCACTTAAAGTTTACGCTTGTGCCACTCACCCTGTTTTTTCTAAGCCGGCCCTAGAGAGAATCGCTAATAGTACAGACCTTGATCAGATTATAGTTACAGATACTATACCGCTGGCGACAGAGGGCCGAGAAATATCAAAGATTAAAGTTTTATCTGTTTCAGATATTCTTTCGAAGGCCATTCACCGTACATTCAATAACGATTCCGTTAGCTCTTTGTTTGTGTAGCTGAGATGACTAAGTTAATCGTAGCCCTTGGTAACCCTGGTTCTCAATATGCAAATACAAGGCACAATGTCGCCTGGATGGTTCTAGACAAATTAAGCGGTGCCTCGACCCTGAGTTGGCGAGAAAAATTTAAAGGGCTTTTTTGTCAGCGAGAGGGAGATATCCTTCTAAAGCCCCAGACCTATATGAATCTCTCTGGTGAGAGCGTGGTGCCAGCGGCACAGTTTTATAAAGTTGCGCCAAAAGATATTCTTGTCATTCACGACGAACTCGATCTTCCCTATGGGGTGGTGGCGTTTAAAAGAGGTGGTGGCAGCGCAGGACACAATGGTCTTAAATCCATTAGCGCCCTCCTGGGAACACCAGATTACGCTCGCTTGCGCGTCGGGATTGCCCGTCCACCTATTGGAAGTGTGAGTAATTGGGTCTTATCTGATTTTACTGCTGACGAACAGATTCAGCTGAGTGATTATCTTGACGCCACGGCTAGGGCCGTGGAACTTTACCAGGCTGAAGGTTATGACAAAGCAGCGTCGCGCTTTAGTCGTAAAAGTTTGATCGAAACCCCTTAAGGAATATTATATGTCTCTAAACTGTGGAATTGTAGGCCTGCCAAACGTAGGTAAATCAACATTGTTTCAAGCACTAACTTCGGCACCTGCCGAAGCGGCCAACTATCCCTTCTGTACTATTGAGCCAAATGTTGGCGTTGTGGCCGTTGCCGATGAGCGCTTAGATAAAATTACAGCACATGTGAAACCGCAAAAAACAATCCCAACTGTAGTTGAGTTTGTCGATATTGCAGGCTTGGTAAAAGGTGCGTCTAAAGGCGAAGGGCTGGGAAATCAGTTTCTAGGTCATATTCGCTCTGTTAGCGCCGTTATTCACGTTGTTCGTTGCTTTGAAGATGATGATGTTATTCATGTCTCTGGCCGCATTGATCCAATCGAAGACATTCAAACGATTAATCTTGAGTTGGCCCTGGCCGATCTAGAAGTAGTCGAGCGTAAACTCTCAAACGCCTCAAAAGCAATTAAGAGTCAAAATAAAGAAGTATCAAGTCGAGCAAAGGCACAGCAACCAATTCTTGAAAAACTGCAGAAAGAATTAAGTGAGGGTGTTGCAGCACGTTCGCTAGGGCTTAGCGAAGATGAACAAGAGATCGTCAGTGATCTTAACCTTATTACGTTAAAGCCGGTCCTCTATCTTTGTAACGTCGATGAAGAAGCTGTCGCAAATAATGGCAATGAATTTGTGAGTAAGGTTCAAGAGTTTGCAGACGCAGAAGGTGCAAAAACGTTCATGATTTGCGGCAAACTAGAAAGCGAAATAGCTTCACTTGAAAGTGAAGAAGAAAAAGCAGAGTTCATGGAAGCGGCTGGAATTTCTAAATCTGGTCTTCAAGTCTTGGCCAAGGTCGCCTACGACATGCTGGGCCTTAGAACATATTTTACTGCTGGTGAAAAAGAAGTTCGCGCGTGGACTTTTCATGCTGGAAATAAAGCGCCACAAGCGGCCGGTGTTATTCACACCGACTTCGAGCGTGGCTTTATTAAAGCGGAAGTTTATCACTGCGATGATCTATTTAAACTTGGCACAGAGGCTAAAGTTAAAGAGGCCGGTAAGTTTCGCGTTGAAGGCAAAGAATATGAGGTGAAAGATGGCGACATCATGCACTTCAGATTCAACGTTTAATTATTCTTCTGAAATAGCGACATCACTCTTTGCATTATTTCCAGCCGTTGCAATGGCGCGAGCGTTAAACGATTGCGCCATCGGCAACTTAAAGAAATCTAAGTCGTTGGCAAGATACTTATAGAAATAGACATTTCTATAAATGAGCTTAACGTACTTACGAGTTTCCTTAAAAGGAATCGACTCGATAATGACCAACGGGTCCTCATGAGTAAGCTTAGTTCCCATCCATCTTTTGAGGTTACCCTCGCCAGCATTATAGGCCGCTAGAGTGTGAATAAGAGAACCATCATACTTTTTAAGTAAACGCTTGAAGTATTTAATTCCAAGTTTCAAATTAAGATTTGGATCAACCAATTGGTGGTTGCGAACGCCGCGCTTGAGCTCTCTGGCGGTGGCTGGCATCAACTGCATTAGTCCGCGTGCACCAACATGAGATCTGGCTTCAGGATTAAAGGCCGACTCTTGTCTGATTAATGAAAGGACAATCAATGGATCGATACTTGAGTCGATTTTCTTAATTTGATCCAAGTAAGGCTTGGGAAAAAGATACTCAATGGTAGCGGTGCTTACTGGTAAAGAGCCATCGCCCAGGGCATTATACAGAACCTTAAATGATGTTAAGTAGGCTTCTTCAAAGTTTAGAACCTCAGTTGTTCTCAGCATGGTGAAACGACGGAAGTCTTCAGCAGAGATTTTTTCAGGCGGAGCTTTGGTAAGCGCTTGTTCAACAGAAATAGATTTAAGTCGAGAGATCTCGCTTTCTGCTAAAAAGCGGTCGTTGACCTTGATCCATAGGCGTAAACGCTTAAGTGTATTTTTGAGGTCATCAGAAAGAGAATCTTTGGCGATATTTGGCATGACAAAAGGCTTAGCGATAAAACTCTTGTCATTAATGAGCTGGTATTCACGTTGGGCGACAATTGAATAAAAACTCAAAGGGTTGTTAGTTAAAAGTCGCTCGTAAAGCCTAGAGGAGACATCTTTTTTTCCATGGGCTTCTAGTGAGTAAGCGACCCAGAACTGAAGCTTTGAGCTCATCTGATCGTAGCGCTTTAAGATCTTATTCTCATCAATAAAAGAGAAGAGCTCTTTTCTGTTACCCTTTAAGACGCGCATAAAAAGAGATTGAAAAGTGGCTTCATCAATTTGAACAGATCCTATAGAAATGCGCTCACTGTGAGATAGGACTTCAGCGGCCATGTCCCAGTTTTTGGCATGGGCCAATTCCTTACCAAGCATAATGAAGTTAAGCCAAGCTACGCGTTGGCGAATAAAGCTGCTGTTTTGTTGTTGAAAAGAAATAACCTGGCCAACAATTTCTTTTGTCTTTTTGGGATCATTGAGGTCGGCCATGGCGGCATAAATAAGTGAACGAAATTCCTTCTCAAATAAAAGGTTTCCAGAAAGTCCACGCAGTCCAGAGCTTTGAATGTGACCAGTGAGATCGTTTCCAATATCAAGCAGGGCAACAAGCTCTTTTTCCGCTATAATATCAAACTTGATATAAGCGTCTGTCACAGCACTAGAAATAAACTTATGAGTATCAGAGTCGCGATCAACTAGCTTTAAGTAGCGCTTTAAAAGGTGTCGTCTGTCTTTCAAAAGATAGAAGCGTGCATGCCTTTTAAAGTAAGACCTCTCATCAGCATCAAGAGATTTGAATTTTTTACTAGCAATCAAGTTTTCAATGAACTTAACTTTGCAAATTGATTGTAGTTCGCCTGAAATAATATCTTCGACGTTATTTGTGGGTTTCCATTTCTGGACACTGCCACCACTTCCACAAGCCTTGAAAAAAGACTCTGTATTTTTGGCTGACTCAATATCGTTTGAGAGCTTGATAACGTCGTTAAGACCTGGGAGTAGTGGCTCTGATTTAATTTTTGATAAAAGTCTGAGCGACCATCTATCCAAGTTGGAGCGTCTAAGCTGAGTTATAAAACTCGAAACAACTTTAGCCTGCTTAATATCGGCACTCGATGTTTCTTGATAGAAAAACGGCTTATCACTGGCGAAAAGATTTGAGCCAAGTAATAAAACAATACTTAGAGAGTAGATTCTAAATTGAAATGGCGTTAGCAATATGACCTCCTATCACTTTGCCAAAAACGAGCTGAACTACTGGAATCTTGCTTGGATCTCGTTAAGTTTGTGTCCAATTTCTTTGAGCACAACTTTTTTATCATCCGGAACCACAAGAGCAAGATTCGATACATAGGTTGCAACTTCACTAATATAGACGAAATCAGCTTTTTGTTTTTCTAAGATCGTCTCCATCGTATCGTTGTAATCCGTTGCCAGCTCATGGAAGTAATCACCCTTCCTGAAGTATAGTTTATCAGATAAATGGCCTTCGCGCGCGGCGCTAAAGAACTTCATCAATTTATAAATTGGGCCTGCGATTTTATGCGAAAAAAAGACGCAAACTATGAAAATCATTGCCGAAAATCCAAGCTGCCACAAGACAAGCGTTATAAGGAGATCGGTACGCTTTTGGCTTATCTGACCAACGTGCTCGGGTGAATGGCTTGAAACGTAGGCAATAAAGCTATTCATGAGGTCGTAAATAGCGAAGGGGTAAATCAAGCTAGAGATGAGAACCGCTAGTGTAACAAGAGCGCTAAAGCGCAGCTGGAAGCGGGGATTGATCAAATAGGTGCGTCTACTATAGGCCACAGTATGTCCTTATATAGGTATAAATCTAATCTTATTATAGCGAGTTCGTCCTACATTCCAACTGATACTTATCAAACTCGCCGCTAAGGTCGCGACAACCAGTCTGCTTTTTGGTAAAAATGAGCCAATGGAGTAGAAATGATGAACACCGAGCAATTAACTAAAGTTATTAAAAATCCTGCCAATCAGATGTCATTTGCCGATGAAGGCCGCGCCTTTAAATTTGAGACTAACGGCGAAAAAGCATTGGTTGAATATAATCGCGATGGCATCTCTTCGACTCAAAAAAGAGAAATTGAAGATCAAATCGTTGAGTTACTAAAATCAAACTTTGAACCACAAAATATCATTGTGAAAACCAACTCAAGTCAAACGCCGACCCAGCAGCCTCAAGCCCAGCAGGAGCAAGCAACTCTTAAAACGGGTCATGGGCCCGCTATGGCTAAAAAGAAGCGCGTACCAGGAGTCGAACGAATTTTGGCGGTTGCTTCAGGTAAGGGTGGAGTTGGTAAATCAACGGTGTCCGTTAACTTAGCAATCTCATTGGCCAATCAAGGCTTAAAAGTTGGAATTCTAGATGCCGATATATATGGCCCATCTGTTCCCATGTTACTTGGGAAAAGAGATATAAAGCCAAGAGCAAGTGAATCTAAGAAAATTATTGCTGAAGATGCTCATGGCATAAAGTTTATGAGCTTTGGACTTTTCATTAAAGAGGAAGATCCTGTTATCTGGCGAGGCCCGATGCTCGGTGGCGTACTCAATCAATTTCTTTTCGATGTGGATTGGGGTGTGCTGGATGTCCTGATAATCGATCTGCCGCCAGGCACTGGTGATATGCAATTATCGATGGTTCAATCAACTGAAGTAGACGGTGCAATTATCGTTACAACCCCTCAAGATGTAGCCATTTTAGATGCAGGTAAGGGTCTAAAAATGTTTGAACAGGTAAAGGTTCCCGTTCTTGGAGTGGTTGAGAATATGTCGAGCTTTGTTTGCGATAACTGCGACACGCTTCACGATATTTTTGGCGCCGATGGCGGAGCTAAGATGGCGCAAAGACTGGGAGTTAAACATCTTGGATCAATACCTATTGAAAAAGCTTTAAGACTTGGTAGTGATACCGGTCTTCCTTATATGAGTGATCGCTCCCATGAAGGCAGACCTGTATGGAAGGCTTTTTCTGAAATTGCTAAAACTCTCGGCAGTAAAAGCTCGGAGAAGGGATTCTTTGGGAGATTGTTCAATAGATGAATGAAGGTCTGCTTAATATTCTTGATGAGCAAAGCGCCATGGGCTTCACTGGCAAAGTTAATGTTCTTAAAAGTGCAAATGCTCAGTCTTTTGCCGTCATCTTGATGTTAGAGGGAAAGATTATCAATTGCATGGCCAGCGCCAGAAGTGGTGAGAAGGCTTTGCTCGATGTAATTTTTAAAGATGTTTCCAATACAGAAGCATTTAAAGTGGTGGTTGAACCAGAGGTCGTAAGTGAAGCAGAGGGTACTTTTAGCTGGAGTGTTTCTCAGCTTAAAAAAGAGTCCCGTAGGCTCTATGAGAATTATTTAAACAACAAACAACTCAAACCGCCAGGTCAATTGAAGCTTGTCATAAATGGACAATTTATTGTTCGTGGCGATGAAATTCTGGCCGATGAATTTGATGTCCTTTCGACAATTTCTGATTATAGTAGAGTTCAAGATATATATAATAACTGCGACCTAATGGAATACGAGGTGACTCGTGCTCTAGTGGGTCTGCGCCGTAAGGGTGCTATTAAGGTATTGGCCAAATAGGCTTGGCTTGGGGGAAGTATGAAGTCACAGCAACACAATCAAGGTGAACTAAAAGAGCTCAAGGTTAAAATTGAGCGAGATATCGTTGATACATTAGAGCGTATGAGTGCCAACACAGGTATTACGTTAGATGAGTTGGTTGTTATCGCTTTAAAGCGTTTCCGTGCCTCCCACGGCGACTATGATGGAACGACACCAAAGGCGGAGTAGTCGCCGTTTTTGTCATTGCTATAGAGGAGCCTTCAGTGCTCCTTTTTTTTCACACTGTTTAAATATTAGACGGCCATAATTTTTAGACCACCCAATCCATAACGTAATTTCAGTGCCTTAGTGTCATTTTGTCCAATGTCTGGACGTAAATAGAACCAATGACGCATGGCACGGTGGTTGCATATTAAACCCTCACAGGCATTTTGAGAGGGATAAAATGAAAACTTGGAACAAGACAAAATTAACAATGGGAATGGCGGGACTACTGTCTCTAGCTGTTGTTGCCAATGTTAACTTTGAGCGTTCTCTTTATTCAGACTCATTCATGATCGATAGCTCGGCCAAGATCACCTCGAGAAGACTTGATGATTCTTTTGCTCGAGTCGTTGCCTCTGAACAAAAAGCTGACAAGATTGCGGTTAAGTACCTTGAGTTTAGCGAAGAAAATAAGGCTAAGATTAATGGCGCATGGGAAGTCATGCGTGGATTTGAAGATATCAACGATCGAGTCTCAGAGTTTTATAATAAATTTAATAGCAATACGAAAGCAGTTGTAAAAATAGAACTCGAATTAGCCGTTGGTGGTGTTTACGTTAGAGGCGAAGAGTTTGAAAACTTCTTTTATATCTCAGATATAACAGACTCTGGAACAATTTCAGTCGTTCGAAAACTTGGTGATCAACACTTTGAAGTTCTAGAGGCTAAAAAAATGGCCAAGGAAAAGCCACGCCAAGCAGTTGTGGCCCAAGTGCAAAAAGAAGAAGTGCGTGAGAGTGTGCGCGAATATAAAAAAGGCGTTGAGCTACAAAAAGATTTGGATATGGTGATGGAGAGAGCACTTCTTCCAGAGCTTTCAAAAGATGTTATAGTCGGCGATATGGTCAGCGGAAGCTTGAGTTTATCTGGTGGCAATATTGAAGTTCTTAGCGCAATTATTCGCAATGAAAAGGGCGAGGAGCGCAGCATTGATTTGAGCTATGCCGAAATCAAAGATGGCGGCCAATTTCAGGTCGACTATATGGGCGAGATTATCCACGGTATCATTACAAATAATGGTACGGATGCTTACCGCGTTCGATTTGCAACAGGACCACTACAAGGCGCTATGCTTAACTATATGACCTATGAACAATTAGATGTCATGCGCGAGCGAGAAGAAGAAGCAAAGTGGAAAGCAGAGGAAGCGGCTGCGATGAAGGAAGAGCCGGCAGTTAAAGAAGTTGAAGAAACTGCAGTGGCCCCAGCTTATCTTGAAAAAATTGAAGAAGAGAACGTTGATGGTCAGTATCAAGACAGCGTGACTTTAATAGAAACGGCCGGTTTTAATTTTGGCAGCGAAAGAAAACCAGCGTCACAATTATAAAAAAAGGCCTCTTTCGAGGCCTTTAAAGTCATTATTGCAAATCGTCAGTTAACCTAATAAAGCTTTAAATTCTTTTGTCATCAGTGGAACAATTTCAAAAAGATCACCAACAATTCCATAATCAGCTTTAGTGAAAATTGGAGCATCTGGGTCAGTATTGATGGCAACGATTACTTTTGAAGTTCTCATGCCGGCCAAGTGTTGAATTGCTCCAGAAATACCACAAGCAATATAAAGTGATGGTGAAACAGTTTTACCTGTTTGACCAACTTGCATAGCGTGAGGGGCGTAACCAGAGTCAACGGCAGCACGTGAAGCACCAACAGTTGCGCCAACAACATCGGCGAGCTCATTAAGAATTTTAAAATTTTCAGCATTCTTCATGGCACGACCACCAGAAACAATAATATTTGCTTCTGTGAGATCAAGTTTTTCAGATGCACCTTTAACAATCTCTTTAACGAAAGCGCGAATTGTCCCAGCGTCAACAGTTGCTTCATTAGTAGCGCCTGCTTTGGCATCTTCAGAAGTCGGCATACCAAGAGCATTTGGTCTAACCGTAACAAAGTGTGGCTTCGGTCCAGTGATTTCAACTTTTGCTAAACACTTACCAGCAAACAATGGGCGCGTACCAGCAAAAGTACCACCATCAAAAGTGAAGTTTACAACTTCTGAGGCCATACCAGCATCAAATGAACCAGCTAGACGAGGAAGTAAATCTTTGCCTGTTGCTGTAGATCCGGCCAGAACATAATCATAGCCTTTATCGCCAATAAAGTTTTTAAGCGCATTTGACCAGCCCTCTGGCGTGTACTGCTCGAGCTTATCACCTTTAATTGAGTGAATATTTTCTGCTCCGTGCTTAGCAAGCTTTTCAGCGGCAGCGGCAGGAATAGAACCGATGGCAGCGACATCGACAGATTGACCACTAAGTTTACCTAAAATTTCATAAGCGACAGACTTAACGTCATCACCTTGAACTTCTGCAAATACGAGTACCTTTGACATATATAATCCTTAAAATAATTAAATTACTTTTGCTTCATTGCGAAGAAGACCAACAACTTCTTTGACCACACCGGCGCGAGCACCTTCTTCCATGGCCTCAAACTTTTTACCAGCTGGTTTTTCTGGAGGAAGAGTAAATTGTGAATACTTAACTCTTCTGTCTGAGTCGGAAACACCGACATCGGCCAAGCTGTGCTGGGCCATAGGCTTTTTCTTGGCCTTCATAATTCCCGGCAGTGAAGCGTAACGAGGAGTGTTCAATCCTTTGTTGGCAGCGATAAGAACAGGAGTTTCAACTTCGTACACTTCAAGAGAGCCACCTTCGATTTCACGCTTAAGCATAAGCTTAGATCCATTCATTTCGAAACCAACTACAACTGATACAGAGGGAATGTCGAGCATCTGAGCTAGAAGCTGTGGGACTTGAAGGCAGTCGTCATCAATGGCTTGCTTGCCAGCAAAAACTAAGTCTGGCTTCTTGCCTGTTTTATCAATTGCACCCTTAAGTGCTTTTGCAATCATGTAGGAGTCTAGGTTGTCGGCAGACTCAACAAGGACAGCATCATCTGCACCCATGGCAAGTGCCGTTCTTAATGCTTCAGTATCTTTTACACCGCCAACGCGAAGAACGGTCACAGTAGAATCAGCATTAGCCGCTTTAACTTGAAGGGCTTGTTCAACTGCGAATTCATCATATGGATTCATAATCCATTTAATTGAACTCGTTTCAATAAAGCTGCCGTCACCATTAGGGGTGACCTTTGTTTCGGTGTCTGGGACTTGCTTAACGCAAACAAAAATATTCAAAATTAACTCCTTGAGAAAATCTCTTTAGCAATAACTAAGCGTTGAATTTGTGAGGTGCCTTCATAGATTTGAATAAGTTTGGCATCTCTCATAAGTTTTTCCACTGGATATTCTTTACTATAGCCATAGCCTCCGTAAATCTGAACTGCGTCAGTGGTAATTTGCATACAAGCATCAGCGGCGAAAGCTTTTGCAAATGATGCTAGTTGAGTATTGGGAAGTTTTTGATCTACAAGCCAAGCAGACTTTGTGACAAGAAGTCTAGCTGCCTCAATCTTCATGGCCATTTCGGCTACCATAAACTGAATTGCTTGAAATTGAGAAATAGGTCGTCCAAATTGCTGGCGCTCAGAAGCGTACTTGGCAGAGTGATCATAGGCACATTGAGCACCACCTACCGCAGATGAAGCAACCATCGGGCGCGAGTGATCGAGCGTCTTCATGGCGATCTTCCAGCCCTCTCCAGGTGCTCCAAGCATATTGGCCTTTGGAACTTTCACATTGTTAAATCGAACGCCTCGAGTGTCGGAGCACTTGTGTCCCATCTTCTCTTCAGGTTTTCCAATTTCGATACCGGTCGATTCTTTTGGATCAATAACAATGGCACAAATCCCTTTGTGCTTGAGGCTTGGGTCGAGAGTGGCATAGACGACAAATAAGTCGGCAAACCCAGCGTTTGTAATCCACATTTTCTCACCGTTTACAACCCAGTGATCGCCACCATCTTTGACTGTGGTCTTTAACCCTGCAGCATCAGAGCCATTACCTGGCTCTGTTAAGCAAAACGATGCAATCAGTGGCTTTTCTGTAAAAGGTGTGAGGAATTTTTTCTTTTGCTCATCATTTGCGCCAATGACAATAGGAAGGAGCGCCAGATCATTGGCCATAATGGCAGTGTTCATTCCCATACATCCATAGGCCAGGCTCTCAGTGATGATCATAGAGTCAACAGCACTAAAACCAACTCCGCCATACTCCGCAGGGATACAGGTGTTCAAAAAACCAAGCTCCCATGCTTTTTCAATGATGTCCTTTGGAAATGTAGCGCTTTGATCGTACTCAGAAGCCTTGGGCATCATGACTTCTCTGGCAAACTTCATAGTTGTTGCTTTAATCTCAGCTTGTTCAGTTGAATATTCAAAATTCATAAAAATTCCCAGGTAATAGACAAGATATTGTAAGGAGGCTAGCTGGTTTCGGTCAAATTATGTTGAGGCGGCAAAGAGAGATTTAATCAACAATATAAGCTTCTGTGTCAAAGTGTTCAGGTAAATTAAAATTATCCGTCAACCACTTCTTTATCGGTAGCTCTAACATGGGGCGCACGACAAAACTGCGCTGCAAAAAGCGCGGGTGTGGCAAAGTTAACTTATCGCTGGAAAATGTCTTGTCTGAATAAAATATAAGATCAATATCAATAACACGTGGCCCAAATCGAACAGTCCTCTTTCTTCCCAGAGTAGTTTCTAAAGTGAGAAGCAACTGAAGCAGTTCTTCTGGGGCAGGGGTAGAAGTGGTAATTTCAAACGCGAGCGCTTGGTTATAAAAATCGGGTTGATCAATAAGCTCAACAGCACTTGAGCGATAAAGAGATGAACTAAAAGATGCTCCAAAAAGCGATTCTAAAGATGTGCGCGCATTCGCGATATTTGTCGCGCTATCACCCAAGTTTGAACCGAGTGAAACGATAAAAAAATTCATGGATTAGATGATGGAGATGGCGTGGGAGTTGGAGCCTTTTCTTTGGCCATAAACTTTGTATCGTAGCTTGGGTAGGCAGAATTAAGAGGAGGTACGGGCTTAGACTTTACCCCGCAACCAAATAAAACAAAGGTCATGAGTATAAAGCTAAAATTCAAGACTAAAGCCTCCAGCAACCAAGTCAGCACCAAGGTCCACTCTCACGAACCAACCGGGGACCAGACGCTTTAAAAGTGTAGCGCCGAAAACAATACCAGACTTCTTGATAGATTCGACATCATCAAGTTCTTGCTGAAGCTCTTCTGCGGTTCTAGAGCCAGACTCATCATTCTCACCGGCTCCAGGAGAGCTTGCTGAAACTATTTGATAACCCAAATAGGGAAGTGCATAAGAGTCAAATGGAGCACGCAAAGCATACTTCGCTTTAATCGTAAGATTAGAAATGGCGGTGTCAATATCACTGGCGGGAAAACCCTTGAGCACACCGCGACCATAAGAGGCTTCAAGCCAAATATTATCTTCGACTTGATAAGACCAGGCACCAGTGGGTTGAGATACTCTTCCCTCAGCACCAGCGTCAATAAGTCCTAAAGATAAACTTAGGATATTATCATTTTTAAGAACGCGTTTAGAATTTTGCTCGAAGGAGAGAGACTCATCTTCAAGCAAAGTTGTTTCATCAAAGAGATCTTCCTCTCTAGTGATTGAAGGTGTTGTTGAGTCGGCTATGGCAGAAGGTGGCGGAGTATTGAAAAAGCTATCATCGCCGCGAAGGACTTGAATTTCACCCCCGGCGCGAAGTTGGTTCCAAAGTGCCAAAGAATATATCTTTAAAATTTTAATGCCGGCCACACCATTTTCGTTCTTGGCCACCACGGCCCTGAGCGCGCGCTTTGTTCCTTTGACTAGGGTCACAAAGTCGCCTTTGGCGAAAGTCGCACTTGAATTTGTGAGAATGAAAATTTTCTTAGAAGCTGAAATGCGCTGAATTGTTTCAGTCGCCATATCGGGCAGGACTTGGCTGGAAGAGCTTG
Organism: Halobacteriovorax sp.; assembly: GCA_002716825.1. Classification (GTDB taxonomy): domain Bacteria; phylum Bdellovibrionota; class Bacteriovoracia; order Bacteriovoracales; family Bacteriovoracaceae; genus UBA4207. The sequence continues at coordinate 28,625 of PBCC01000043.1, forward strand.
CACCAACACCAAACTGATTGATAACCGACTGGGCATTGGCCGCAGTTAACAAAGTTGAGACTATAAATGTTAAATAGATCAGTTTCATATCCGCTAAATCATAGCGTTTTAGTCTAATGGCTGTCCAGACGGTCAAATAGTCGCAGAGCATTTAGATCAAGAATTGCCATGTTTCTATGGCAATTCCAAAGCAATTTCAAAAAAATTATTGGAATAAACTGCCTTGAGGACATTTGGGGTGAAACAAATTTAAGAACTGATATAATGAATCCGAAAAGTCATGGAAACATAAAAGAACGGGAGATCCCATGAAGTTAGTCTCACTATTAATGATCGCAGCACTTCTCACAAGCACTGCGTGTTCAAGCAAGAAAAAACAAGCAGCTACCGAAGGGCAAGGTACCGATCAAATCGCCTCCTTTGGTGAAGATGCAGACTTTATTATTGAATCTGATAGCCAGGACCTCGTTGCAGTAGCTGACGCTCCAATGAGCGAGTCAATTGACCCAATGCTTGAGGAACAATTTGTTGCACCAGTAATCGAAGAAAGTTTTGTAGGCTCTGCCGTACAGACTACTGGAGAGATTGGAACATATACTGTTCAATCAGGTGATACTTATATGCTTATCGCCTTCAAGCTTTATGGTGATTATCGCAAATGGAAAAGCGTAGCCGATATGAACCCTGGAGTTTCGTCTTCACAATTAGCTGTAGGGCAGAACGTAAAGTATGATATGCCAAATCAGCCATTTGTATGGAATCCACAAGGTAACCCACACTTGATTCAAAATGGCGAAACGCTGGGAACAATTTCAAATGATAAGTACGGCACAGCGGCTCGTTGGAAAGATATCTATAATAATAATAGACCTCTGATTTTAGATCAGAATATGATCTTTGCCGGATTCACACTATACTGGATCCCAGATCGCGATATTGCTTCGGAGTAAAAAAGAACGTGAGTTCAAGTTTTAAGCAAGGCCTTCATTTGAAGGCCTTTTTTCTTATCATGGTTCTTGTCTGTGGTTGCTCACTTCTTGGTGGGCGAGACCAATCGCATTTATCAATTCGTAAAGCCTTGTCAGTGGAAAATGCCGCAGAGATGTCGAATCATATGCAGTACTTGGGTACTGATTACTTAAATTCGCTTGGTCAAAAAGGATTAGTACAATTGTCGAAGGAGTCGAAGGAATATCTTTTGGAGATGCACCACAGAATAGTTTCGAATAATGAGCTCGTCTTTCCTGAATCAAGCCAGCCCTCATTTTATATCATTGATCAAAGCTCGCCCTTTCATTTCTCCCTTCCTGGTGGCCATTACTTCATATCTCAAGGGCTACTTAAAAAGTATCTAGCTAATGAAGATCTCCTTGCCGCAGTGTTGGCCATTGAGATTTTCAGATCGGAGAAAAATATTTATGAAAAAAAGGTTATTGTTCCAATTGGAAATTATGAAACGCAAAAAATGCTATCAGTAGTAAGGCTCCCACTTAGCACGCGAGGTGAGATTAACAAATGGGCCTATCTATTAATGAAGCGATCATCATATGATCCTGGGGCTCTATTGAATCTTATTCAATTGAAAAACAAAAATGCCATCGACTTTGCGGCTACAGTTGGTAATATTTCAACAATATCGAGAGAAGAATTTAACTACAAAAACTTTTTATCAAGAACACCGGCTGAAAATAATGTCGCCGTACTTGAGAAAAACTCAGCGCGAGGTTTCTACTCACTGAGAAACGATATATTGAGAGATAATTAATGAAATTGGAAATTTCAGAAAGACTTTTAGTTGAAACCCTAGTTGATGAAAGCATTAAAAAAGAAGTCATCGATAGTGGCGATTATAAAATTCAAAAACTAACTGGTGATGCCTCGACGAGGCGTTATTATAGAATAATATTTAAAGATAAGGCTTATGTCGTTTGCCTTGATACTCCAAGAAATGAGTCAGACGGCGAACCAGACTTTGTCATTGTTCACCGTACTTTAGAGAAAGATAATGTTCGCGTTCCCAAAATTTTAGATTGTGACATTGAAAGAGGCTATTATTTAGAAGAGGACTTAGGTGATCAAACCTTCTTGAAACAGCTTAGTTTGTGTCGTTCACGCGCAGAGGAAAAGCTCTGGTATGTTAAAGCGGTCGATCTTCTTATCGAAATGCACAAGGTCGATATAAGCACTGATGATCAAAAAGTTTATTGTAAGCGAAGCTTCGATCAAGAAAAACTAATGTCCGAGATTCAATTTACCTTCACGCAGTTTATCGAAGGTTTAATGAATTATAAAAAAGAAGAATACGACCAAGCTTCACTGATGACGGACTTCACGGATCTTTGTCAAAAAATTAGTAGCGGTCCTTGGGTTTTTACTCATCGCGATTATCATTCACGAAACTTAATGATTAAGGACGAGGAACTTATAGTTATCGACTTTCAAGATGCGCGAAAAGGCTTGCCTCAGTATGATTTATGCTCACTGCTCGAAGATTGTTACTACGAAACAGCTGCAGAAAATCATGATGACCTCATAAAGCGCTACTGGAATAATTTTGCAAAGGATTTATTTCATAGTGAAGAAGAGTTTATGGAGCAATACAGACTCATGGCCGTGCAACGTATATTTAAGGCCATTGGAAGCTTCGCTTATATCTATCGTCTAAGAGGGGATATCCGGTATCTTCGACATATTGGTAGGGCCTTTGAACGCTTAAAGGATATTCTATTTGAACTCGGTCAGTACCCAAACCTTCGCCAACAACTGGCAAGTTTGTACTATGCCTATTAATTGCGGCTTCATTCTAGCTGCCGGAAAAGGCTCGAGAATGGGGCCAATAGGTAATGAGTTGCCTAAAGTTTTATGGCCAGTTTTTGAAAGTACGCTTGTTGGATTGCAGATTAATTTTCTTAAGCAATTTGGTGTTTCTAAAATATGGGTAAACACGCATCATCAGGCAGACCTGGTTAAGAATTATTTAGCTCGAGAACATCCTGATGCGAAGATATTGTTCGAACCCACCTTGTTAGACTCTGGTGGAGGAATTCATAATTTCATTCTGGAATCTCAAGTAAAAGATTCATTTCTAGTTATCAACTCAGATCAATATTTAAAGTTGGATGAAGCTACCAAGCAGAGAATGAAAGAGAGCGATAGCACCAAACCTTCTTTACTGTGCGCGATGCCCGGGGCAGCTCCCTATTCATCTCTAAGAGTCGTAGATAACAAACTTGTCTCAATCTCAAAAGAGCCTGGCGGACCGATGTTTACCGGTTTGTCTCGCATAAATCCGACTGGGATTATAGCTAAAAAGCAGCCTTCAAAATTTTTCGAAACAGTGTGTGATTATAAAAATACAAATATTGAAGTTGTGGAATGTGATGGAGAATTTTTAGACTTTGGCTCTCCACTTTTGTATCGCAACTCAATGAAAAAGCTTCTTCATAAACTTCTCAGTGATGAGCAACTCTTAAATGAGTGGCAAGAAGCTGGCTTGATTGATCCTCAAAAGATAAACCCGAAGCTGTTAAGCTATGGCTGCGACCAAGCAGAAGTTTTTAATTTTAGTGGAGAAAATCTTGAGCAGCACTGGCCAAAAGGGTCAATTATTCTCAAGCAAGATGCTACTCAGACTCAATCTGCGGCACCATGTATTGTTTACGGCAAAGTCGTTGAGGTTTTCTAGTTATTGATACTTGGTGTAATAAGTTTGATGCAATCCACGGGACATACTTCTAGGCATAATCCACAAAGAGTGCATGAGAACGTCTCGATAACATAACCATTTTGCTCAGCCTTGAGAACGGCACCTTCTGGGCAAACAGCACGACAGTTATCACAATCAATACAGGTAGAATTTATTTCCAAATGAGGTAGCATACACCTATTATAGTCATATAAAGTGTTGCTAGCTAGTTTCTACAATGAGGCAAAACAGGCGTGTCGATATACTCCAGACCAACCGTTGTTTTTCAATTAATACTCTTCTGTATTCTTTCTCCCTATTTTATCCATTTGGCGGCTGCGCTTGACGGTGGTTCTTCTGCGCTTGAGTATAGAGCTTTCGTTGAATTTCTACAGGAGCATACGCTTTTCATTATTGGCAGTTTAGTGTGTTCATACTCAACATGGAAGATGATGAGTGCAGCAAGAATCTTCACAGTACTTTTGTCACTGGGAACATTAATAGTCTCAATGAATATTGCTCTTGCTGAGTTTAATAAAGTTATTCTTATTATGTGCTTTTTCTACGCGGTAACGGCCTATTACTTACTCATGGTTTATAAAGAAGAGACTACCAGTGCCGCCTATAATCCACTCTATAGTGCAAATACTATCGGCCAGCGAACCGACTATGATCTGCAGTGCTCGATCACTTTTCCTGGTGAAACGTTGAGCGGGGTGCTCACCAACTGGGATTCTGCCGGATGCTTTGTAAGTCTTGATCCTGGCGAGGCAGCTCTTGTTTTTATGCAAGGGGAGTTGGAGATCGAGACTAGGTTAGATGGGGTTAAGTTTCGTGAGTCGGGGAAGGTCGTAAGTTTTTTTGAGCGTGGAATCGGCATAAGATTCACCCCTAAGGCAAACGAGCTGCGTGATGGTTATAATTGGAATGATTACTTTAAAATCATAGATCACAGAGGTTTTTTTCCAAGATCTAAAAAGTGCTAGGGAGCTTCATGACGAAGATATTATTACTTTGCCTCATCACCTTTGTTTCAACCTCCTGTACTAAGAAGTTAGGTCCGGATGGGAGTGTGCGTGAGATTGTAAAGCTTAGCATCTCAGGCAAAATGGCCAAGGATAAGATATTATCGGCAACCACATCTCCTCTAAAAGATGAACTGGCTGCCTTGTCCGAAGAGGATATGAGCAAGTACTTAAAGGTAGAAGGTGCCAGTAAGGATAGCTTTCAGATCAACCTTTCTAACTGCGAAGAAACTGTTTGTTATCTGACCTACACACTCAAGTATGATACGAGCAAAGATGGAGTGAAAACCTTCGAAGTAGAGCTTAAAAAAATGGCCGAAATGAAAAAGGTTGATGAAAAGTGGCTACTTGCTGATATCACCGACATAAAGACCTATTATGAGGCTCAGCAACCGATTGAGCCTTAAGAGATCTTAAATAATTCCGATAGGATGCCATGGCCTTCGGAAACAATGACGATAATTTGATTTCGCATTTGCTAGAAGAGACGTATCAGTCTCTGCCAAGTCGGAGTATCGATAATTCCCATCAATCACTTGATCAACACTTTGATAAATTAAGCATGGAGTCCTCCGCTTTATTGGATCCAACGCTTGAGAATTTTATTACAAGACAGGCTGAGCAGACTTTAGAACTTGAGTATTTGGCCAAAATTGGCTGCTATCGACTACGTTGTAATGAGTTTGTTTTAGACCTTCCTGGAAATTGGGACGTTTTCAAGAGTTTAGCCCGTGAGTTAAGCTATATTGATCTAAGCGCCAGTGAGCTTGCACCATTACTTGCTACAATTACTGGAAATGCTTCGAGAGTTTTATTGATAGGTCGTTTTGCCAAAGCCCAGTTGGTTATCTTTGAACAAACGGATGAGTTTTCTATAAAATGGATCGAAAAATATTTTTCATCTGCAGAAAAAAAAGAAGCCGCTTAAAGCGGCTTCATTTTTATAGAGCTTGGTAATAATTCTTCATCATTAAGGCATCGTCCTCGAGATTAGGACTATTGCAAACAACGTAACCACGACAGTCATACTCTTTAAGCTTCTTAAGTAGAGCTTGCCAATTAAAATCAGAGTCCTTCAGGTTGAGATGCTTTAGATCTCCTTTACTGTTAGAGCTAATTCCAGAAACGTGGATATGCATATTCTTTAGAGCGTGTGGGCCCAGCTCGTCGCGAAGACGAACAAGAACTTCTTCAAATTCTTCTTCAGTGTTGTAGCCACCAGTTCTTGCAAATAAGTGAGAGAAATCCATACATGGCATACAAGATGGAACGGACTTGGTTAAGCTGATGAGCTCATCAAGTGAACCAAACTGCGAGGTCTTGCCTGTAAGTTCCGGGCGAAGCTCGATCTCAATATCTAATCTACCAAGACGTTCTTCAATTACGCTTAATGATTTTTCAACTAGATCGAAAACATCAAAAGGAGAATCTTTCATGTAGAAAGCAGCGTGGAAAGTCATAGATTCAGCACCGCAAAGATCAGAGATCTTAGCTGTCTGAATAATTCTCTCAACAGAGCTATCAATCTTGTCTTGCTCACGAGCATTAAGGTTAATGTAGTAAGGGCCATGAGAAGTTAGAGGAACTCCCAACTCATAAGAAACCTTACGCAGTCCCGAAGATACTTCTTCTTTCATGCGAACGCCGTGGGCGAACTCTAATTGCATGCAATCAAGTTCAAGGGCGTGAATCTGCTTCACACCTTCGATAGGGTTGTTCTTTTTGGCAGTGCTGTTAGGCACACCAGCTGTTCCAAATAATAGACGATCAAACTGCATCGGCGGTCTCCCGATTAAATTTCAAGTATTTAGCTTCAATACATAAACGCGATAAGTCGCAAAAATTCATGAATCTAACTACTCGCAAGGTGCGTGGGTTATAGCCCTGAACCGTGTTCTTGTCTATAATCAGTGACTAGGATGTAATATTGATACGTGCGCGATGCACAAAAAGAAACGGATATCAATTGTTTAGATTTACTCTTTTGTTAGTAACCCACTTATTTATCACTTTGGCGTGTGCATCAATTTTATTTGTTTTCATGCCCAATAATGGAGATTACTGGGGTGTTGGTTTGGCCCAGCTTTGGAGCGTGGCCATATTACTGCTAGGCGATAGGCTTTTGTTATCAACTCTCAAGGCCAAGAAAATGGGAGTTAGCCATCATCTGGTGCAACGAATTGATAATCTGAGGGCCTTAAAGAGATTTGAGCGCCGCTTTGAAGTTTTTGTTTCAAAAGAGCTATCTGACAATGTTCTGGTGATTGATTCCGGCTATAAAGCTCCGGCCCTCGTGGTTGGTCAAAGCGTCTTAGCAAAAGTTGATGATGAAGACTTGAGTGCTTTATTAAAGCTGGCGGTAGAAAAACTCGAGTATGACCACTGGAGGTTTGCTTCACTTAGTGCGCAACTCGTCTCAATTTTTGCTTTGCCCGTAGTACTTTTTTCAATTCTGCCATCAACACGTGTACTGTGCCCCTTAGTAAGTGCACCGGCCAGGACGGTCACAAATTTATTATGGTTTCTCGGCGGAGTTAAAGTTTCTCGTGGTGAACAGCAAGATCAGCTGATTGAGAAATATCCTGAACTTTGGAAAGTACCAAGACCTAGATTGAATGAGCCGCTTCGGGCTTTTATTGAATATCTACTAGGTTATTATATTCTTATAAGGCAGCCCGAGAACACATTGCCGCCGGCCATTAGTGCGGCTCAAGTTTCAAGGAAAATGGAAAGAGTGTGAGTGACTTAGAAACAAAGAAAAAAAACTGGGACTTTGCTAAGTACTATCCACTGATATTCACAGTTATTTTTGTTGTCATTCTATTTCAATATTCTTTCTCTCCACTCGAAGCAATATTTTATGATCTACGGGTTAAGTTTGATTTCGGAAATTGGTTTAGAGATGAAGTTGTACTGATAACACTTGATGAAGAGAGTGATGAGTACCTAGGGGAAAACTATCCCTACACCTACGCCACACATGAGGGGATGCTCTCAAGACTTTTTCAAGATAAGCCAAAAGTTGTTAATTATCTCATTTCAATGGGTGAACCCGAATCTGTGCGCGACGAAGAAGATCTTAAGAATATGCGCTCGGCCATTGATAAGTATGTCGAGAATAGTGGTCATTTTCGATTTGGAACCGAGATGGATGCTTGGGGGGAACAAATACCGCCAAGGGATCTAAGGGGGCTTGGTTATTCTTTAGCATTGATCAATGTAGATAACGCAGCTTTTGCTAAGGACGATGTATCAAGAAGACTTATTTTAAATATCTCGGGAGAGGATTCTCTACATCTTTGGAGCGCGAACCGCTTTCGAGAGTCACTGTCTGAGCCGCCGTTAAGTGCGACTGAGGTGTTTGGCTCTTACTATACCAGTAAAGCTGATGCGACTTTTGCCATGTATCGATATGGTGAAACGCCGATTGAAGGCAAGGGAAGAATTAAGACTATAAACTTTCATAAAGTGAGAGTGGGATTATTTCCCAAAGGCTACTTTACAGATAAAATTGTTCTCGTCGGTCCATCGTATATCTCAAACGTTGCTGACTATGTTTTAACACCGTTTAATAAAGAAGATTATCGTGCCCCTAAGCTCGGTTTGCACGGACAATTGATCCAAGCTCTTGTTCATGACAAAACGGTATATCCAATACCGCGCTACGTGACCTATGCACTGAGTTTGCTTATTGCGATTGCTCTATCTGTAATCATTTCGCAAGTGAGACCGACAAAAGGCTTGTTGATTACGATCATGACAATGATGGTGATTCTGATCTTTAGCTATTTAATATTCTGCCTCTTTGGCCTTTGGCTTTACGTCACTCACTTGGTTCTCACCGTTTTCGTGGTCTATTATATTTGGGTACCATTTCGAGCGATTGGTGAGTATCAAAGACGATACGCCATCCAGGAAGAAGCTAAGCTTTTAAAGAAAGTCGAAAGTCTTAAGCAAAACTTTATTAGTCTTATGAGTCACGACCTGAAAACCCCGGTGGCCAAAATTGCAGGTATAGCCGACGTTACTATGCGCGACGCTCAGGGCAATGTCGAAGTTACCAAAGGTCTGACTAATATTATTGATGCGACTAAAGAGCTCAATAAGTTTATTACCTCGATTTTAGATCTCACAAAAATTGAGTCACAAAATCTTGCTCTTAATATGGTTAATAAAGATATCAACTCGATCATTCAAGGTATTGTTGAAGAGTTGAAATATGAGGCCGGTCAGAAGAATATTCGAGTCGAAACTGAGCTAGCGCCGCTCTACCCAATAGAGCTCGATGTCACGCTGATTAAGCGCGTACTCTCTAACCTTATCGAGAATGCACTCAAGTATTCAGGCGAAAACACAACTGTTTCGGTTAAAACCTGGGATGATGATGACTGGGTGACGATTGAGATTGCTGATAATGGAGTAGGGATACCTGAGGATGATCTTGAGCATATCTTAGATAAGTTTTATCGGGTTAAAAATGACGCTAGTCACAGTATTAAGGGCACAGGTCTAGGACTATACTTAGTGAGGTACTTTGTTGAACTTCACGGGGGCAGCATTGCCGCCAGCTCGAAGTTGGGACAAGGGACTAATTTTACGGTAAAATTGATTAATAAATAGTCTACTGGAGCAAGCATGCATCGTGTTTTAGTTGTTGATGATGACAAAGTTTTACAAGATTCCGTACGAAAAGCGTTGGAGTTTCACCATTTCTTTGTCGATGTTGCTGATAACGGTAAGGAAGCACTTAATGCGGTAACTCGCCAAAAGTATGACCTTGTTGTCATGGACGTGAATATGCCTGAGATGGATGGCATAGAAGCGCTCACGCATATAAAAAAATATGATCCTTCGATAATCGTTCTGATTTTAACGGCTTATTCTAATGTAAGTGATGCGGTTAAAGTTGTTAAAGAGGGCGCTTATAATTATCTTGAAAAGCCAATCTCATCTGAAAACCTTGTAGCGTTAATTAAACGCGCACTTAAAGCAAGATCACTTGTTGAAACATCATTGTTCTCGGCACCAACTCTATCACTCGGCAAAAGCGAAGATAAATTTGTTGGCGAGTCAGATGTCATGAAAAAAGTTTTCAATGTCATCAGTAAACTCGCTCAGGTTAATACACCGGTTTTGATTCGCGGTGAAAGTGGTACAGGTAAAGAACTTGTAGCTAAGGCCATTCACTATAATGGGCCTAGAAAAGACGAAAAGTTTGTCACCATTAACCTTGCGGCGATTCCAGACAATCTCATTGAGTCGGAACTCTTTGGTCACGAAAAGGGTGCATTCACAGGGGCCAGCGAGAGAAAGATAGGTAAGTTTCAATATGCTGATGGCGGAACACTTTTCTTAGATGAAATTGGTGATGTCTCGCCCACCATGCAAGTAAAACTACTTCGCGTTCTACAAGAGAGAATTTTTACACCTGTCGGTAGCAATAGAGACATCAAGGTAGACGTAAGAATCATTGCAGCTTCACATAAGCCATTTGAAGAAATGATTAAAGATGGGCGCTTTAGAGAAGATTTATTTTATCGTCTAAACGTTTTACCAGTTTATCTTCCACCGCTTCGTGAGCGCCAGGCCGACATCGGTCACCTGGTTGATTACTACGTTAAATACTTCAATGGCATCCATGGTCTAAATATCAAGGGTCCAACAGATGAGGCTCTGGCTCAGTTAAAGGGCTACGCATGGCCTGGAAATATTAGAGAGCTTAGAAACGTGATTGAGCACGCCTTCATCATTGAAAGCTCAGAGCAGATTCATCTCACTTCACTTCCGGAAGTTGTAAGAAAGGGATCGGCGGCAGCTAATACACAAGATGAAGACGAAGTAGAATCACCAATTGATTTTAAAGGAATTAAAGACTCGGTTCTTGATCAAGAAAGAAGCGAGGCTGAAACATCGGCTTACAAGTTCACCTTTGCAACAGTTGATGAAAACGATGCTGTTTCGATGGACTTTCAAGCGGCCAAAGATAAGTTCGAAAAAGAATTTATTATGCACGCTCTGAAGTTTAACAAAGGTAAAATTAATCAGACGGCACTTAAGGCAAACATTCCTAAGAAAACACTGCTTAGAAAAATTGAAAAATACGAAATCAACCCAAAAGATTATTATTAGGCCTTAAGATATGCAACGAATATGGAGTATGAGTTTGATGATGACGGCGATCATCTTGGTGGATCAATTCACCAAGGGTGCCGTGCAAAGTAATTTCTACCACGGCGAGAGCATTACAATCATCGAAGGCTTTTTCAACTTAACTTATGTACGCAATCCTGGTGCAGCTTTTGGCATGGGCGCCAATGCTCACGATACACTTCGCGCTATTTTCTTTTTAGCGCTTCCGGTCTTGGCCTGTTTTTGGTTGTTGTGGCTTATTTGGACGACACGAAAAACGAGCCTACTACTTTGTACTGCTTATTCATTAATTTTTGCTGGCGCTGTTGGCAATCTCATCGATCGCTTTACACTCAATTACGTCGTTGATTTTCTTGATTTTCACTTTAAAGGAAGTCATTTTCCAGCGTTTAATGTCGCTGACTCTGCCATATCAATTGCAGCGGGACTATTAATCATTGACTTCATCAGAGAATTTAAAAACAAAGAAGATACCAGTAATGAAACCTCTGCTTCTTAGCTGGGGGAGTTTTCAGCTTTTTGCCTACCCACTTCTTATGGGCATTGCTTGGGGTCTCGCATATCGCCTCAGTGATTACTTTCGAGTTCGACTTCAAATTCAGATAAAGTCATTTCCGATTCTTTTTTGGGGAGCACTTGTCTTGTCATGGATTGGTGCCAAGCTCATGTTTCTGCTCGTGTCAGGCGGTGAGTTACAGGCAACTTATCTAAGCTCGGGAAATTTTTGGCTGGGCGGGGGATTTGTTTTTTACGGTGGCCTGATTTTGGGGGCCGCGTGGCTAGTTTTCTTAGGCCTTGGACTTAAACACTTTGAACTCAAGCAACTTTATTTTATTTTACCAGCATTAACTTTAGGCCACGCCATTGGTCGAGTTGGCTGTTTTTTGGCGGGCTGTTGTTACGGTACTCAATGTAATTTAGCGTGGGCTGTTAAGATGCACGGCCACATGCTTCACCCAGTTCAATTATATGAATCGGCACTCTTGCTGATGGTTTCACTGGTATTGTGGAAATTAGTTGTGGCTAAGAACATTACCTATGCATGGCTGACTTATCTTGGTGGCTATGGCGCCATTCGATTTATTACAGAAGAGTATCGGGGAGATATCGTTAGAGGTTTCTACGGGCCATTATCCACTTCGCAGTGGGTGTCGGTTGCCATGATGATAATAGCGATAACTTTAGCCGTAAGGTCTCGCAAAGAGCTCTAGGCTTCTTCGCTAGATTCTTCTTTTTTAGGAAGAAGATCAAAAGTTTCAACCAAGCTAGCAAATTTACTTTCAGGAATATAAAGCTCTGACTTAAGTGTCTCATTGGCCCAAGCATTATAGGTATCTTCATGCTGATACATCATGATGGTTTCCCAGGGACAATCTTGTGAGCAGTTTTGACAGCCAATACAACGAGCAATATCAATTTCTACAGTTTGTTGGAAGTTTGGATTCTCTGGGTTTGGTCCAGGTACAAGCTCGATAGAATCAACCGGGCAGCCGGCAATACAAACTTCACAGCCAGTACAGCCACTTTGGTGCACAACAGCGATAAGCTTTGGCGGCTTTTTTCCTTTTCTAAGAGGTTTAAAACGCGCTGTGTGAAAAGGGTTTTCCACTAAAACTTCTGGTTGTTCGTTGTCTGTCTCGTTACTCATATTGAGAGCTTATCCTTAATCCAGGTTGTTGAATCGCTATTTTAGCCTATCCAGACATATGGTGAAAGCAATTTTGCTTCGAAGTCTAATTAGGCTATAGTCCCATAGCTGTAAACCATGGTAAACACAGGATTTCAAGTGAAGCGACTGCGTTTTGTCACGGCGGCGAGTCTATTCGACGGCCATGACGTATCAATTAATATTATGAGAAGACTGCTCCAATCAAAAGGAGCAGAAGTTATACATCTCGGACACAATCGTTCGGCCCAAGAGGTCGTTGATGCTGTTCTCCAAGAAGATGCCCACGCCGTGGCGCTTTCTTCTTATCAAGGAGGGCATAACGAGTACTTCGCCTATATCCGCGAACTGCTTGATCAAGCGGGTGCCACTAACGTTCGAATTTTTGGCGGTGGTGGCGGTGTTATCACACCCAAGGAAATTAAACTGCTGCATGAAAAGGGCATTACGCGAATTTATTCGCCCGAAGACGGGATGAAGCTGGGCTTGGTGGGCATTATCGATGACATGATGACCAGGGCAGAGCATGACACGCTAGAGGATTTCGACTTTTCAAAGGTAAAAAATAAATCAATCGATGCACGTTCGATTGGTAAAGTGGTTACAGCAATTGAAAATGGTATTGGTCCATTACCGTTTGAAGCTAGCGGTAAAACACCAGTGCTTGGAATAACTGGTACAGGCGGAGCGGGTAAATCATCTCTTATTGATGAATTGTTATTGCGCTTTAATCGAATTTATCCCGATAAAAAAATTGCCTTGGTTTCCATTGATCCAACTAAAAAGAAGACACAAGGCGCCCTGCTTGGCGATCGCATTCGCCTTGGAAGTTCGGTCTATTCGCAGTTTTATGTTAGATCGTTGGCCACTAGGGATTCAAAGACTGAACTCTCGCCGCAGATTCAAAACGTTACTAAGTTTTTGCGCGCTCAAGATTTTTCTTTGATTATCATTGAGACTTCAGGCATCGGACAGGCTAGCGATGAAATAACTAAAGTTGCAGACAAGTGTGCTTACGTTATGACTCCTGAATATGGCGCGGCAACACAGCTAGAAAAAATCGAAATGCTCGAAGTCGCGGACTTTATTATTCTTAATAAATTCGAAAAACCCCGCTCTGAAGATGCGCTTCGAGATATTAGAAAACAATATCGACGCAACCATAACTTATTCGCTGGCCACCCGGGCTCGCCTGACGATGAAGGCTTGCCAGTTTATGGCACGATGGCGAGTAAGTTTAATGATGTTGGGGTCAACGCACTCTTTAAAGACATCGTTACTTCTTTTGATTTTGAAAAAGAAAAGCTTTCAGAGCTAGTTTGCGAAAAAGCTTCAAGAGTAAAAGATGCCATAATCCCACCGGCCAGGAGCCTCTATCTTCGAGAGTTGGCCGGCTCGGTTCGTGAGTATAATAATCTTGTGGAAAACACTGCTCAAAAGCTTGGGGATTACCACGCCATTGTTGAAGCTTTGAGACAATTGCCAAAAAATAAAGAACTGAGTGAGAAAGCAAGAGATCTTAAGGATGCCTTGCCTGCCAACGCACTGGCAGCAATTGAAGAGTTTGATTCAACTGTAGAACAGTATCGAAGTGGTACTTATTCTTATGAAGTCCGTGGCAAAAAAATTGAAGTACCATCCAAATACACTTCGTTGTCAGGACTAGAGCTTCCCAAAGTAGCCGTGCCCAAGTTTAGCTCGATGGCCGATAAGTTTCGCTTTATCGGAAAGCAAAATCTTCCCGGCTTCTTTCCTTTCGCACAAGGAATCTTTCCTTTTAAACGCGCCGATGAAGATCCAAAAAGGATGTTTGCAGGTGAGGGCGGACCGGCCAGAACCAATAAACGCTTTCATTACTTATCGCAAAATGATTCAGCTAAAAGACTTTCAACCGCATTCGATTCTGTCACCCTATACGGCGAGGATCCTGATCAGCGCCCCGATATCTTTGGCAAAGTCGGCGAGGCAGGAGTCTCGATTGCCACTGTTGAAGACATGGAGTTGTTATTCAAGGGCTTTGACTTAACTAGCCCTCAAACTTCGGTATCAATGACGATTAATGGGCCTGCGCCAATTATCTTAGCGTTCTTTATGAACGCTGCTGCCAGACAAAAATTGAATGGTAGTGAGCTTAAAGATATGAATAAGATGGTCGAGGTCATGCGCCAGGTACGAGGCACTGTTCAGGCCGATATTCTCAAAGAAGATCAAGCGCAAAACACCTGCATCTTCTCATTAGAATTTGCATTGAAACTGATGGGTGACGTACAAGAATTTTTCTGCAAGAACGCGATTAAAAATTATTACACAGTTTCTATTTCTGGCTATCACATAGCTGAAGCAGGGGCTAACCCAATCACGCAAACGGCATTCACTCTCTCAAATGGTTTCACTTTTGTGGAATATTATCTATCGCGCGGTTTAAAAATCGATGACTTCTGCGACAACCTGTCATTCTTCTTCAGCAACGGGTTAGATCCTGAGTATACAGTGATTGGACGTGTGGCCAGAAAAATTTGGGCCGTAACTTTACGTGATAAATACGGCGCCAACCCTAAAAGCCAACGTTTTAAATACCACATTCAAACCTCTGGTCGCTCTCTTCACGCCCAAGAAATTGACTTCAATGATATCAGAACAACGCTACAAGCTTTTATCGCCCTCTCTGATAATTGCAACTCTCTTCATACCAACGCTTATGATGAAGCTATTACGACTCCAACGGAAGAGTCGGTTCGTCGTGCCATGGCAATCCAGATGATTATCAATCGCGAATTTGGAATGAATAAAACAGACAACCCACTACAAGGCGCCTACTTGGTAGAGGAGCTGAGTGATTTAGTCGAAGAGGCTATCTTGGCCGAGTTTGAGCATATCTCAGATAAGGGCGGCGTTCTTGGTGCAATGGAATCAATGTATCAGCGCGGTAAAATTCAAGAAGAGTCTCTTTACTATGAAACGTTAAAAGATTCTGGAGAGCTACCAATCATCGGAGTTAATACTTATATCGCCGATAATATTGATGAACAGTTCAATCAAGAAATTGAGCTTTCAAGGTGTAGTGACGAAGAAAAGAATGATCAAATCAATCGACTGAATCATTTTAAAAAGAAGAATTCTAATGAGTCTAGAAAGGCATTGGATCAACTTCGCAATGCCTGTCTCAATGGATCTAATGTTTTTGAAGAATTGCTTAGCACTGTGAACTATTGTTCTTTGGGTGAAGTGACTTCAGTTTTATACGAAGTTGGCGGTCGTTACCGTAGGAATATGTAGATGAAGGTGTATACAAAAACAGGCGATCAAGGATTAACCGGACTTCTGGGCGGAACAAGAGTGGCCAAGGCTGATCTTCGAATTGCTTTATACGGTGAAGTCGATGAGTTAAACTCTCATGTTGGTGTCACGCGCGCTCACTCTGGGGAAGGGTTCTCTCAAGATAAACTACTAAAGCATATTCAATCGCGCTTATTTGATCTTGGTTCACAGATGGCCTGTGAGCCCAGTCAAAGGGCTAAGTTCAAACTCCCTGATATTCTTCCGGAGCATATCAAAGAACTCGAAGATGCGATTGATGTGATGACGGCAGATCTTCCACAGCTTAAGAACTTTGTTTTACCTGCTGGTGGCGTAGCCGCTTCTTCTGCTCATGTCGCAAGAACCGTTTGTCGTCGGGTCGAAAGAAGTTTTGTAGCATTTCATTCATTGCACCCAGATGATCTCAAAGATATTCATCTACAATTTTTAAATCGCCTGTCAGATTATTTATTTATTCTAGCTCGGACTTTGGTTCACCACGGTGGGCATAAAGAAGAAATTTGGAAGCCTTAATCATCACTTCCAAAAATACCTTTAACTTTTGAAAGAAAACCTCTCGATTCATTCTTTTTCAGCACGGTCTTTTTCTTATGAACTGTCTTGGCAGATTTTTTGGCGCTTGGTAGGGAATCGCGATTAAGTTTGATCATCTTCGTTTTACCAGAACTCTCTTCCATGTCGAACATGACTTCAGCGCCTTGAACAGGCTCGGGTGGAGCACTAGGCGTTTGTTCCTTGGATTCAGGCTCATCGCTTTTGTCCTGTTTGTCGTCAATGGCTTTTTCGACTTGGTCTTGATCAAAGACAACTGAAATTTCGCCTATATCATCTTCAGCGCTTTGCTCTGGATCGGGATTTTCTGCTTTTGCCATCCCCATGGCTTTTTGTCTGGCGAGCTTGGCCTGCGAGAGTTTGTCTTGATCTAGTCCTGGAAGTTCTATCTTAGTAAATGAAGTTCTATTTGAGTTAGAAGTAAGGACCTGTCGCTCTCTTGAGCTTAGAGAATTCTTATCGATAGAAAAGCGAGTATCACCAATGCGTACGACATCATCGATGAAAATACGGCTGGCCGTGGTGATAAGGGTTTCATTGACGTAAGTACCATTGGTCGAATTAAGATCGGATAAAATGATATTTCCATCAGGGGCCAGCTGTAAGGAAGCGTGCTGACCGCTGCACATACTATCTGAGAGCTGCAAATTTGCCTTGGAGGAGCGCCCGAGTATGATGGGACGACTGGTTAGTCGCAATGGCTCGTAAGTGCCTGAATTTTCGAAAACGATCAAAATGGCCATTATAGTTGGATCCCCTATTACATAGTTTAGTATATATAAGGTTGATACACTCGCAAAATTTCTTATCAATACGGAATCTGGTAGAATATAAGTGTAACGTAAAGGAGGCATTTGCCGTGGAAACAAATTTAAATGAGCAAATCGTCACAATTACCGATAAAGCCGTTAAACAAATAAAGCATATCTTTTCAGAGCAAGGCGATGGCCGTGGTCTTCGCTTGGGCGTTATTGGTGGAGGTTGCTCCGGCCTAAGTTATAAAATTGATTTCGACGAACAAAAACCTCATGACAATATTATCGATCTCGAAGGCGTTAAAGTCTTTCTCGATCCTAAATCGACAATTTATCTCAAGGGTGTGGTTCTCGATTTTAAAGATGGCCTAGATGGCAAGGGCTTTGTCTTCCAAAATCCAAATGCAACCAACACCTGTGGCTGTGGTGAGTCGTTCTCTGTTTAACCTAGAAGATTTAAGTAAATATCGTTACTGGGCGCAGCCTGTATCACTTTCCAGTTGGGCCGTGGTGACGATTGATGGAGGCGATGCTCTTTCTTGGATGGAGCGTCAGCTAACACAAAAAATTACAGAGCTCCCTTCATCCGGACGGGCCATAGCCCGACTTGATCGCGTGGCTCGTATCAAGTATTACGGAGTTCTTTGGCCAGCAGGAACTACTAGCTTTAAGCTGTTGCTTCCAAGCCAGCTGATTTCTAATTTAGAAGAAGATCTTGAAAAGTTTGTCATCATGGAAGATATCAAAATCAACTATGACCTAAATCAAAAGTGGTCCTTTGTTTTTGGGCCGTCACAAAAAGCTCACCTGATCAATTTTTTTGGTGAACAAGGCCATTTAATTGAGCTCGAGTCCTCAGAAAAAAACGCAGATATAATTTTTTCTTTGTGTTCGATCCCTCAACTTGGAAAAGAGATAACACTCAATGAATTGGTTAATGAGACTAAACTTAATGAGTATGCGGTTGATTATAGTAAGGGCTGTTTTCTCGGACAAGAAACAGCGGCCAAAATAGAAACAAGACGAGGCGCAAATCTTTACCCTAGTGTTTTAAAAATAGTGGGTGAAGCTAAAAGTGGAAAGATTTTTTGTGACGATAAAGCAGCCGGTGAGATTGTAGATATTTTTGCCATATCAGATAATGAGTCCATTGCAATGGTGAAGCTTAAAAGAGAGTGGCGAGTTGAAAATTCTAGTCATAATTTTAAGCAGGATCATGGTGAGTTTAATGCAGTCGTAAGCTCGGCCCCATACTTTAAAGATGGCAGCAATGAAGAGAAATCCCTAAGTCTCTATCATCAAGCGGTAAAGTTTTTTGAAAGTGCCAAAGAAGAAATAGCCCTTACGTATCTCGAGAGAGCTATTGAGTTTGATCCGGCATTTGCCGATGCCTATGAAGTTATTGGGGTAATTTATGCTCGGCAAAATAAGCATGAAGCAGCCATTGAGTGGATGGATAAACTGCTGAAGGTTAATTCAAAGTCGGTTATGGCACATACTAATAAAAGCCTTGCTCTTATGAAGCTAGGTCGAATTGAAGAGGCGGAAGAAGAAAAGTCTCTTGCTACGGTAAAAAGTTTCTCGGCCTTTGGTGATGAAGCTAAAGTTAAAAAGCAAATAGAGGAAGAAAAAAAGAAGAAAGGGCAGGATCTTGTGAGACGTGAATCGATGTTTCAACAAGTATTGGATATCGATGAGCATGATCTTATTGCGCTCTTTGGACTTGCCGATATCTACTTTCACAGAGAGTCATTTGAAAAAAGCCTAAGTTTAGTCAATCGAGCGCTTGAGGCGAGTCCTAAGCATTCTCAATCGATTCTTCTTAAAGGGAAATTATTAGAGGCTTTAAATAGAGCACAAGAGGCGATCGATATTTATCAAACGGGCGTAAAGACTGCGAGTGCGCAGGGCGAACTCATGCCGGCCAACGAAATGCAATCAAGGCTCAATCAACTATTGAATCTTAAGTCGTAACAATTCAAACTCTCTGGCCACCTTACCTTTGAGCTGAAATGAAATTTCTTCGCTTGTGGCACTCCACTTTGACCAAAAATCATGGTCAATGTCTTTTATAAGAGATTTAGCAAATACGATCTCATGAGCGTTTGCTTCACTTTGAAACTTGGCACAGATATTCACTGTATCGCCAAAAAAATCTTGACCATCGAAAGTTCCGACGGATAAGCAAATACCACTGTGTAAACTAATGCGAAGCTTAAGCGGCTTATGTTTGTTGTTTTTTTGAATTTCTATAGCGGCTTCAAGCGCAGCTTGCGGGCCAGGAAAAGAGTACATGGTGGCATCACCAATCGTCTTAACCAGTAGACCTCTATGCTTAGCAACAGCCTCACCAATTAAAAGAAAGCTCTCTCGTACAAGTTCAAACGCCTTAGCGTCGCCGATTTCATAATAAAGATCAGTGCTGCCAACGACATCAGTAAAAAGCAGAGCGCGGTGGCCAACTTCGATGGGAAAATCACTGACGAGTGACTCTGCAGGAATCAAATCGCTAAAACCCGGCTCGAGCATGACTTCGGTCGCCATCAGTGCTCCACGATCGATTGAGCTTGATTCAAGTAGGACGAGGTCACTGTCTAAAAGATCTCCTGCCATAAATTCAATGTCACATGAGATATCTAGTATGTGACCAGACTCTTTTTTCGATGCATTCCATAGGTCGGATAGAGTGATGGAGTCACGATCTGAATCTAGTGTCGCGCGAAGCAGAATAGATCGAAGCTCGCCCTTTTTCTTGAGGTTGTATAGACCTGGGAGCAGTTTTAGTTGATGCGACCACTTCTTTCCTAGTTTTTGAAACACGACAGTTGGCCGATGTGAAACATCGCCTGAGCAAAAGTCCACCGAGAGACGTTCAGCTGGAATGGTTGTATCTCGCAGTGAGACTTCAAGACTTTCCTGGGTGCCAATAGGGAAGGTGATTTCACATGAATCACAAGGAACTTTTTTGGGGAGTTCAGTTAACCTAGGGGCGCTAATTTTTGAACCGCGACAATGAGGGCAAACGGCATCAAAAAAAAGTGAAAAACGATTTTTTTGATCTAGCGCCAAGGCTTTGACTAGAACATCTTGCCAAGTTTGTCCTGTCTCTCTTGCGACAATCTTGGGTGAAATTCTAGAGCGCTCTATCTCGTGCGCGCTAGCAACCCAGTCTTCAAATGATGATGTGCTTATAAGGTTGGTCTTAGTTGCTTGATTAGATAAATTGGCTTGAGTTTGATTAAAAATTTTCTCTATAATCGCCTTAGTGGCAGGATTCAAAAGCCACGCCAAAATAGGGTAGCGATGATCAATAGTGAAAGTGACTAAGACTTCGCACTCCGAGTGTCCAAGACTTTTAATTTCAAATAGACCAGTAAGTCGTTTGAAAAAACCCTGTGAGTAAACTCTTTCATTCCTAAGCCACTCGCCATGACTCCACTCCCATGGTTTCTCGCTCCACTTAAGTGTCATCCCCATGATCTTCTGCTGTCCATGGCGAACGCCTTCGATGTTTTTAAAATTCATCGGAGAGAGCTTGAGTTGTCTGTTAATTGTAGCTGTATCGGAAATAACGTCCCAAACAGACGAGGCTGGAAAAGAAAATTTTCTTTGATGCGTGATTACCTTAGACATAAGTTCATTATGGCTTAGAAGCAAATTACCGACTACATGCCGTCAAAAAATCCGGTATAAAACGCTCGGTCTTAGTTGAGATAAGTCTTATCGGCCTTGGAAAGTGCTGTTTGTAATTCAGAAACCTTGGCCGCGTTAGTACTCGTGAGCTTACTAGCAACAACCTTGTCTACAAAGTCAGACTCCTGCTCGAGCAGCTTATTGGCTTCGCGTACAAGTTTCATTCCTGATTCATTGATCTTACCTAATCTAAAAGCGTGATCAAGTTGGTCTTGGCAAAACTTGAGCATGATAAACTCTTCAACAAAGCGCATCTGAACTTTTTCCATTTGTGACTGATCGAGCTCACTTGGTGGATTTCTATAGAGATCAATAAAGAGTGTGAAGGCCCAGCAAAATGTTAGATAACCATGATACATCCCTCTAATGGGGCGTAGTGATTGGCGCCAAGGCGACCAGAATATTTTGTCATCATCCTCTTCAATTAATTCCTCAGCATTCAGCATCGCATTTAAAATATGGTGACCATTTTCATGAATAAGGTCATCTACTAGATCGATAAAATCTCTCTCAGCGACATTGATATTAGAATAGCCAGGTAGTGATTGCAGTGAGTAGCTGACAATGCCAGGTTCATCTATAAGGATGATTGATTCTGTAAAAGTCTTTAGAGCTTCATAGCAGCGAGGTGAGGACTTCTTGATAACTTGGATTGCCTTATTAATGTTGGCAATATGTTCATCACTGTACTTATCGAGCTCGGGAGTGGAGCCTTTGATGAATATAGCTTTACCGTCTAAGTTGATGGCCTTTAAAGGCTGGATACCGCCAACAAGCTCCCCACCATCGTCATCGATACTAACAATACCCTCACTAAAGCTTTTGCTCCAAAAGGGTAATGATGGCGAATCATTATGTGCATCGGGTGGCGCAATCATATGCGAATGTCCAACTCGAATACCTAGATCGTGATCACCAATATCTGGCACTAACTGATACAAGGTTGGATTTTCTTTTGCCTTATGATGGGCACTAAGATGCCAGTGGTAAAAGCCAAGCACTTGTCCTTCGAGCAAAGGAATAAGTTGGGAAGTAATAGAAACAGGCTCTTCGCCTTGTTCGGCAAGGTCGAGGTAGGCCTTAGCGTATTCGCCTTCTGTCCAAAAATCAGTAAGACCTTCATCGTCGGCATCCTGATACATTTGTAGAACATAGATGAGGTTATCTACCAGATTGACCCAGTAAAAGTTCAGTGGTGAAAATTCAGCTAACGATTTGGACTTGATAATAAATTTAAAATGCTCCAAAAAATCGGGAGAGAGACCGTTGGTTTCTTCTTCCGGACCCTCTTCTTGGAGATCAGTGATAAAGTCGTGATAGGACTGAATCATGAGATCGCGTCGCTTAGAATAAGTTGCAGTATCAGTCATACCCATAAAATACCCTTAAACGAAAAAAGCCACCCTAAAGGTGGCTTTTAAGAATCGAAACAAAATGGCTGGGGAGGTGGGATTCTAACCCACGACCAATAGATTAACAGTCTACTGCGCTAACCACTGCGCCACACCCCAACTGAATCTAAATTCGATGACAATTTATAATTGCTGGGGCTTTGCTTGTCCAGCGCTTTCCTAATTTAACCAGCTAGTTAAGTGCTTAAAATCAATAGAATTTATTTCAGCTCAAGGTTTTGTGCTAGCCTGACGATAAGACTCGGGTAAGGAGCACCTATGCGATCATCATTAATGATGAGCCTTTTGCGTATCTTAACGCCAGAGGAAATTAACGAGCTCACCACCACCTCAGAGGGCAACAAGCGTGTGCCCTTGACGCAATTGATGTATTTGAAGATGGGGGTGGAGACAAGCAGTGAAGTGGAGTCAGCATCTGTCGCCAAGATCCTTCCGTTCACTTTTCCAGACAAAGATGATGATACAGCGGAAAACAGCACTGCAGACGAGGCTTTAGAGAGTCCTGAGGTGGAAGCACTTGAAACTGAAGCAGATGAGCAGGCACAAGTAGATTCGAGTGAAAGTGATGAGAAGCTGCAGACCTCAGTCTTTATTCTTGTCGAGAAAAAGCGCCTAGAGAACACGGTGCACAAAATGCGCTCGAAAGATCTTATCAAAAGCTATAAGAAAAATGCTTCAATTGATCTCGAACAAGAAAAAGGACTGCGCGAAGATATGAGTCAATCCTCGCGCTCCGGTGTTCTTATCAATAAAAAACATGCCTAGGTTAAATCAAGTCCCTTAATCGTGTTCAAATCACTGTCTTCTTTGCCGTGCTCAACCTCTAAACTTGTCATGGTGTAAACACAGGCATCAATGGTTGAAACAGCAGCAGGTCTGTAATTGCCGGAATTTTTAACTCCGCCAAAAGGAAGTTTAGCGCTGGCACCACAGGTTGATCGGTTGTAATTGAGAAGCCCACTATCAACCTCTAAAAGACATTGTTCATAGAGAGAGCGATCTTCGCTAAATAGACATGAAGCTAATCCGTACTCGGTAGAGTTAGCGATGGCGATGGCTTCATCAAAATCTTTGTAAGGAACAAAAGTACAATTAGGTCCAAAGATCTCGCTCGCTAGAAAGTGACTTTTCAAATCTAGTCCTTTTGCTACGTGAATAGATGGCGAAACATAGTGACCGGCCTTGTCGCGATTGAGATGCTTACCGCGCATGATTTCTTCGAAGCCTTCGCGCTTTGCCATCCCCATAAAGAGTAGATAACTATCCACGGCGCGCTGATCGACTAGAGGACCCATAAAGGGTTCAGGTGAATTCTCAAGCGGGTGACCTATGACAAGCTTCTTGGCATAGGTATGAAACTTTTCGACAAACTGATGCAAGATGGACTCATGAATGGCAACGATAGAAGTCGATGTACAACGTTGGCCGGTGGTTAAGAAACAGCCCTTTAAAAGTTCTGTTAGTGCTAACTCTAAATTTGCATCAGAATGGACAATAGCGGGATTCTTTCCGCCTAATTCTAGGGCCACCATCTTCGAGAGATCTGTATGTGTTGATTTTAAAATTTTTAAACCAACTTCCTTAGAACCAGTAAAGAAAACTGCCTTCAAGCGCTTCTCTTTAACAAGCCTCGAAGCCACTTCGCCATCGCCTTGAATCATATTAATAACGCCATCTGGAAAACCTGCTTGGTGTAAACACTCGATAAGCAGTTGACCCGAGTAAGCCGTTTTTTCAGAGGGCTTGAACACAATAGAATTCCCTGCAATCAGAGCAGACAAAATCTGGGTGTTGGCAAGGTGGCAGGGAAAATTAAAAGGACCAATGATTAGGCAGGGACCAAGTGGCTTGTGCACTGTATGGCCTGTCGTTCTAGGCATAATGTTTGTGATCGATGGCGTCTGAATTCTGGGTAGTGAATCATTAATAGTGACATCAACCTTACCCACAACAGAAGTTGCTTCAGTCATAGCCTCCCATAGCGGTTTGCCCATCTCAAGAGCAATCGCCATGGCAATTTCTTCTTTTCTGGCGAGAGCAATTTCTTGAAAACGCTTAAGTGCAGCAATACGCTCACTGATAGGAGTCTTCCTCCAAGTGAGAAAACCCTTTTCGGCAGACTCAACAACCGGATCAACATGGCGATACTCAACAGGCATGCTCCAAAGGAGTAAGTCCGTATCGGCCGGACAATGGCGATCAATCATGATGTCGACTGCCGAGGGGCCGGTGGTTAAAGGTTTGTGAAAGTCGCTATCGAAGTAATTGCCTTTTAAAGTGTATTTCATGATGACCTCAAAATGGAATTGCGATTCCAGGCTTACCGGTAAGACCTTGGGTCAAAACGTTAAGCGTGTCAGGAACGATTAGTTTATTTTCTTTATAGATAATA
>PBCC01000044.1 GCA_002716825.1 Halobacteriovorax sp.
AAGTTTTTGTTTTGTTCTGGATCAAGAACTTCAAGCATGGCCGAAGCTGGATCGCCTCTCATATCACTTGTCATCTTATCGATTTCATCGAGAAGGATAACAGGGTTAGAAGAGCCAGCTTTTTTGATGGCATTGATGATCTTACCTGGCATGGCGCCTACATAGGTACGGCGATGTCCACGAATTTCAGATTCATCGCGTACGCCACCAAGAGAAATTCTTTGGAATTTACGCCCAAGACTTTCTGCCAGACTTTTTGCAATTGATGTTTTACCAACACCTGGAGGACCGGCCAAGCAAAGTAGCGTCCCCTTACCTTCTTCTTTAAGAAGTGAACGAACAGCTAGGTACTCAACGATACGCTCTTTAACATCTTTCATGCCATAGTGATGGTCATCAAGAACATCACGAGCATTGGCGACTGAATTATTATCATCGGTATATTCATGCCAAGGAAGATTAATCATCCAATCAACATAATTGCGAACAACCGCCGCCTCAGCTGACATTGGAGACATGCTCTTAAGTTTCTTAAGCTCTTTTTGAGCTTTCTCGCGAGCTTCTTGTGGCATTTTCTTTTTAGCAAGCTTCTCTTCCATTTCTTGAAGTTCAGACTTACCGTCGTCTTTTTGGCCAAGTTCTTTTTGAATCGCATTCATCTGCTCATTCAAATAGTACTCTTTCTGAGACTTTTCCATTTGGTTTTTAACGCGAGTGCGGATTCTGCGCTCAACATTAATGATCTCAATCTCACCCTGCATTTTTTCTAGTAGGAGGGCCAAACGTTTTTCAACATTAATGGCTTCTAGAATTTGCTGTTTCTCAGGCACTTTCATTGTTAAATGAGCAACAATGATGTCGGCCAGGCGAGAAGGATCAGTAATTGATGAAATACTCATCAATAGCTCTGGTGGAATTCTCTTATTAAGTTTTACATATTGTTCGAAGATGCTCTTAATTGAACGCATGGTCGCTTCAAGATTAACAGCATTATCAACTTCATTACCGCATTTAGTAACGTCGACTTCATAGCCCTTTGATGAGGCATGAAAACCGTCGATCTTCGCGCGATACTTACCTTCGATCAAAACCTTTACGGTGTTGTCCGGAAGTTTAAGCATTTGGATGATATTAACGACTGTACCGATTTCGTAAACATCTTCACGATCAGGGTTGAGTACGCTCGCATCTTTTTGAGTGACGAGAAACAGCTCATTGCCGTTTTTGGAGGCTTGTTCTAATGCCGCCATGGATTTCTCGCGCCCTACAAACAATGGAACAACCATGTGCGGGAAAATGATCACATCTCTAAGAGGAAGCAGTGGAAAACGCTTCGAATTCTCAGACTTCTTATCAGACATAGCACCTCCTGTACTATTGCAGGTAAACCAATCATTGCTTAGGCATCCTGCCCTTGCGATCCGTTTACCGTCTCTCTCTTCTATTGTGACACATTCAGGATTTCGGTCAAAAAAAAGTTCCAGGTCAAAGTTGCCCAAAAGTGCTTGATTTGACAGGGTTTCATACAAAAAAATTTATAGAAAAATGGGGCTAACTACCCGAAACTAAATAAGAAATAAAAAAAAACCGAGAATTTTTAGGCTCTCGGTTTCATTCTTTCTGTCACGTTTTGTTAGAAAATCTAGGCACTTTCAATGGATTTTTTACCGACTACGGCACTTTGTGCCCCGGCCATTTTGCGTTCACCCTCAACAAGCTTTGGTGATTCAAGCCCAAGAATACTATTTCTAGTAATAACGACTTTACCAATCTTCTCATTTGTCGGGATTTCGTACATTACATCAAGCATAGTTTGCTCAAGAATGGCGCGAAGACCACGAGCACCTGTTTTCTTTTTAAGGGCGATGGCCGCCACTTCAGTCAGAGCATCAGCTTAAAACTCAAGCTCAATCCCATCCATATCAAATAGTTTTTTATACTGCTTGGTAATGGCATTTTTCGGTTCGGTTAAGATACTCACAAGGGCGACTTCGTCCAACTCTTCCAACATCGCATTCACCGGTACACGCCCGATAAACTCTGGAATCAAACCAAACTTGGAAAGATCTTCTGCCTCAATACCACCTAGGCGTTGAACCACAGAAGCCTCATCATTAGCAGCTTCGGCCATCAAACCCATTGGTCTTTTGGTCATACGCTTTTCGACAATCTTATCAAGCCCAACAAACGCACCAGCAACAATAAAGAGAATATTCTTAGTGTTCACTTGAATATACTCTTGCTGTGGATGTTTACGTCCACCCTTTGGTGGAACATTACATGTTGTTCCCTCAATGAGTTTGAGCAGTGCTTGCTGAACACCCTCACCACTCACGTCTCGAGTAATAGATGGGTTTTCACTTTTTCTAGCAATCTTATCGATTTCATCAATATAGATAATACCGCGCTCTGCTCTTTCAGTATCAAACTCACAATTTTGAAGTAATTGAAGAATGATATTCTCAACGTCTTCACCAACATAACCAGCTTCAGTCAAGCTCGTAGCATCGGCAATCGCAAATGGTACGTTAAGATATTTTGCAAGAGATTGAGCGATCAATGTTTTACCAGAACCAGTAGGTCCAGCTAAAAGAATATTTGATTTTTGAAGTTCAACTTCATCGCCCTTTCTTCCTGAAGGTGTATGAGCAATACGCTTGAAATGGTTGTGAACGGCAACAGAAATAATTTTCTTTGCGCGCTCTTGTCCAATCACATAGCCATCGAGGTGAAGTTTGATTTCATGCGGTTTAGGAACTTTGTCGAAATTAGCTTTGCCCTGACTCTTAACAGTGTCTTCAAAAATAATATCGTTACAAAGCTCAATACACTCATCACAAATGTAAACGCCTGGACCGGCAATCAACTTCTTCACTTCTTTTTGTGATTTACCACAAAAGTTGCAGTGGAGTGTGCTGCCGAAATTCTTATCTTTGCTCATGAGGCTCCCTTCGTCCTAAAGCGTAACTTACGAATGCTTTTTTTACTTTTTATCACGTGAGATAATTTTATCAATCAATCCCATCTCTATAGCTTTTTGTGGCGAGAGATAATTATCTCTATCGGTCGCCTTCTCAATCACCGAGCGCTCCATAGGAACAGTCGAATGCTTAATATAAATATCATTCAGTTGATTCTTGAGCTCTTGAATCTCTTGAGCCTGAATCTGAATATCACTGGCTTGGCCGCGAGCACCACCCAGAGGTTGGTGAATCATAATGCGGCTGTGAGGCATTGAATAACGCTGACCTGGAGCTCCTGCCGTTAAAAGCAGTGAACCCATTGATGCCGCTAAGCCCACGCAGTAGGTATGCACTGGGCAGGTAATATGTTGCATAATATCGTAGATACCAAGGCCAGCATAAACTGATCCGCCAGGGCTATTGATATAAAAGTGAATTGGGGCTTCGGGATCGCTTTGCTCCATGAATAACATCTGGGCAATTAGAAGATTGGCCACGGTATCGTTCACTTCTGTTCCAAGGAACACAATACGATCTAAAAGCAGTCGCGAATAAATATCGTACTGTCTCTCCCCTCTCGCTGTTTGTTCAATAACGATTGGGTTTGGAATATAAGCTTTTGGATGGGTCATATAATGGAACTCCTAAATCCCGATTACTCTAACAGCAACGGGCGAGCTGTCTTGTAAAAGCAAAATCATTGATTTCATTATGACTTTTCGACTATGACGATCAAAAACTTAAGCTTAATTTAAGCAAAGATTAAGCCCGTCCCTGAATAAAAACAAGCATATGCGTCGCGCAAATCATATTTATCGATAAAATATTCAACCATTTTTCTCTGTTGTTATTCACGCTCCGAGACTTGAAACCTTTAAAACAACCCCATACATTGTTGGGGTTTTAACTTTCAATCCCTGATCTCAAGGAGAACTCTATGAGTGAAACAACAACTACACACGCTACTATCGTTGGACAAAAAGCTCCTGCATTTAAAGCAGATGCTGTTATCAATGGCGACATCAAACAAATGTCACTTGCTGATTTTAAAGGTAAGTGGAAAGTTCTTTTCTTCTACCCACTAGATTTCACATTTGTTTGCCCAACTGAAATCACAGCTTTTTCTGACAAAGTTGAAATGTTCAAAAAACTTAACTGTGAAGTGATTGGCTGTTCAGTCGATTCAGCTTTCTCTCACCTTGCTTGGACACAACAACCACGCAACAAAGGTGGCCTAGGCGAAATTAAGTACCCACTACTTGCTGATATTTCTAAGCAAATTGCTAAGGACTACGGCTGTCTTATGGATGGTTCTGTAGCATTCCGTGCAACGTTTGTGATCGATGACAACGACGTTATTCAACACGCTTCAATCAACAACCTATCTGTTGGTCGTAACGTTGATGAGTATGCTCGTCTTGTAGAAGCTTACCAGTACACAGCTAAACACGGCGAAGTATGCCCAGCTGGTTGGAATAAAGGCTCAGATACTATGAAGCCAGATCCAAAAGGCTCACAAGAGTATTTCGGTAAACTTAAGTAAAAAAGCTTCACACAACGCCTTCATGGGGCCATCCTTTTTGGGATCGGCCCTTTTTTAATTTAGCCCCTTGGAACCATGGCGATGGAAGAACAAATCTTGGGTTTTTTCGCCCAATATGCATATGAGCCTCTAACCGTTTACGGCATTATCGTCGTGCTCATGGTTCTCAGTAGTTTTGGTTTACCTGTCCCAGAAGAAGTTACTTTATTATCTGCCGGTCTTGTCGCTCATATGGCCGCTCACCCCGGCGAATACCCTCCACCCTTTGAAGGAGCGGTCGGTGTTCAAACCCTCAATGTTGCCATCGTGGCATTTCTCGCCGTCTTTCTCTCAGATTTTTTAGTCTTTAGTCTGGGCAAGTACTTTGGCCCTAAGATCTTTGCTTCAAAATTTATGAAGAAGCTCTCGCCCGAAGCCAAAGATAAAATCTTCAAGTGGACTAGAAAGTATGGCGCCTTTGCTGGTGGAATCTTTCGCTTTACTCCAGGCCTTCGCTTTCCAGGCCATCTCGCCTGCGGCATGCTGGGAACAAAGACTTGGAAGTTCGTCACAGTCGACGGTATCGCTGCTCTCATATCTGTACCGACTCAAGTCTATCTCATCTCTTATTACGGTCGTGAGATTCTCTCCACAGTGAGAGAGTTTAAAATTTGGTTCTTTAGCGCCCTAGCAATTTTCATTGTGGTTTGGGCTCTCAAAAAGCTTTGGACCAAAAGACGCGCCAACGCCTAGTGGAAGATTTACTCCTTCAAATTCAAACCCTGGCCACTGAAACTCCTTGGATCATCTTCCCCATCATGCTTCTTGGCGGACTTAATCTTCCTGTTTCAGAAGATGGAATGCTCTTTATTGCAGCGTTAATTGCGGCGGCTAATCCTGAAAAGCTTTGGCCTTTATTTTTTGCCGTCTATCTTGGAGCTTTTGGGGCAGACCTGATCTGCTACAGCCTAGGACGTTTTCTGGGCCCACGTTTTTTCAAAATTAAACTCTTCGCTTCAATGGTTTCACCAGAGCGTTTGGCCAAGATCTCCGGCTTTTATACCAAATATGGTGTGTGGACCTTGATTATTGGCCGCTTTATTCCCTTTGGAGTGAGAAACGGCGTCTTCTTAACGGCCGGACTCTCAAAGATGAATTTCCTTAAATTTGCTCTGTCAGACCTAGTCGCTGCCACTATATCCTGTGGCGTCTATTTCTCGCTTTTTTACACTTTTGGTGAGCCCGTCATCGCTTTGGTGAAGAAGTTCAACTTGGTAATATTTGGTCTGGCAGTCGTCTTTGCGGTCACTTATCTTATTAAAATGAAGCGCCGCAAAACAACAAATAACGCATGACCTTCAATGTAATTAGTACACGAACAATTTCAACCGTTTGTCATTCGAAATAACTGCGGCGATAGTGCGTCCGAACTTCACAACGATGTGACATTTAATTTTTGGTAGGACGTATGCACAAACCAGTAAAAATCGTGAGCCTCGCGGAACGTAAAGAGAGCAAGGGCTGGAGCGAATATTTCGGTGTCTTGAGTTTCAATGAACTTATTAATGAAACCCAAGATATTATTAGTGAACTTGACGGGGAAGGCCTTGATGGCGACGTTCTTGTTCGCGCGCGCCAGGCAATGGGTGAATTTTACTCACGCCTTGAGAATGAATCTATGACATTTGCGAAGTCACTTCTTGGCATGAAAAACAACGTCGACGCAAAGGTCGACGTGGTCACTAAAAGATAATCCTAGTTACAGCGCTGTTTATACCAGGCGGTAAATTCTTTATCGTCTGGTAGATTCCATTCATGCTCATCTCCATTACGATAAAAAACTTCTTTATTTTCTACAACACATTCGATTCCATCGCGGTAACGAACACTACTTTTTCTTTCCATTCTCGATGTTGGGTGACCACCAAATCTAAATCCTGAATCAATAACGAAGCCATCAAAATATCTGATCTCAACTCCACCTTGATTATGACGAGTAACTTCAGGATCAACTAGGACTTCACCACCAGTCAGCTCAACCCAATCCGCTTTTTCGCGATCAAACCTTGCTAGCGCACCACTTGGCAGAAGGATTTCGAGATCACCATTTTTAGCGAATCTCCAACCCAGGCTTGTCTTAAACGGACGAAGATAAAATGCTCTCGCCCCAGTGTGAGTAGAGGCGGGTCCATCTCCAAGTGAGTTAAAGACCATGATCTCCCCATCTGTTGTGAAAAGATAATTTCTGTACTCCATGCCACGAAACTTACTATCGCCTACGGTGATAAAGCATCGCTTGGCATCGAAAGCGTTTGTCTGAATTTTGATGCCGTTTCTTTGCTCAACATGTTGAACACAAGGATCGTTAAAGCCGGCAAGCATAGCAAGGGATAATAATGCGTTCATAAACTCTCCAATGACTGATAGTCATGTAAAACTTTTTGTCTAAGTCTAGGTAATGGAAGACTGGAATCGTAACCAAGTAGTCCTGATATATGTCTTAAAAAATAAATTTGTTCCGGCCTGTTTCCGTGCCCTTCAAAAAGTGACAGAAGGTAAACAGTATTTTTTGCAAAACGTGCAACATAGTCTTTAATTGCTTCAATCACTTCTGGGCCAGGCTTTACAAACTCACAGCCAATACGCGTGATGAAGATTTGATCAACTTCTTCTTTGACTTCAAAACTTCTGACCATTTTGGCCTTAACTCGAATAATGAGTCGACTGTATTGGCTCGAACTTTTGGCCAAGAGTTGGTCCATTCTCTCTTTTGAGAGTTCGGGCAAAAACACTAAATCAAGAACTAACGGCATCGCATTGATTTCTGGAATGCGCGGAAGGTTTTCTAATAAAACTCCACCTTCTGAAATATTGAGCGTGCGAGCCTTTAGGACGTAGCCATCGTCCTCATATAAAAGCGTAGAATGCAAAGGCGCACGCAAATGCGCACGCCTAAACTGTTTGGCCATTTAAAACTCACAGGTGTTTCGACGCTGCCTCAGAAAGTGCAGAACGCTCACCGACTTTTAAAATCGTATGGGCAATAATGTCTTCCGTTTTCATGCGATCAACACAATAAGCTAATCCGTTATTTACTTCATCGAGGTAGGGACTATCAATTTGCTGACAGTCTCCTGTTAAAACAATTTTCGTGCCTTCACCGGCACGAGTAATAATTGTTTTTACTTCGTGTGGAGAAAGGTTTTGCGCTTCATCAACAATCAAATACTGACCCGGAATACTTCTACCGCGAATATAAGTAAGCGGTTCAATATGAAGAAGACCGTGATTAATTAAGTCGTCATAGCTACTTGAGCTGTCGCTGCGATGTTGGCCAAAAAGAAAGTCCATATTATCGAAAATCGGCTGCATCCAAGGAGCTAGCTTTTCATTCACATCGCCAGGAAGATAACCAAGGTCGCGTCCCATGGGTTGAATAGGCCTTGAAACGAGAAGTCTTGAATAGTTTTCGTGACTAATAGTTTTTTCAAGTCCAGCAGCAATGGCTAAAAGAGTTTTACCAATACCGGCCTTACCAACGAGAGAAACCAGTTTGATCTCATCGTTAAGAAGAGCATCGAGAGCAAATTGTTGCTCGATATTTTTAGGATAGATTCCCCAGATACCTTCGCGCATTGGAATCAAAGGAACGATTCCGCCTTTACCTTTATGGTAGCGGCCAAGAGCGCGATGACGATCATTCCCTTTCTCAGTCACGATCATATATTCATTAGGATGAATATGTTGTTCCATGGCATTAGGTAGGGCCAAGAAACGGTTTTTTTCAAACTCTTGAAGATCAGCAAGGGAAACTTCGTAAGTTCTTTGACCCGAGTATAAATCATCAAGAGACTTGTCTTGATTACCGTAGTCTTCTGCGTAAAGGCCAAGGATGTCAGCCTTTAATCGACAGTTAATATCTTTGGTAATCAAAGTAACATTCTCACCCTTTTCTTTAAGAGCGAGAGCACTAGATAGAATTTTATTATCAGTGATCATTAGATCAATATGTTCACTATGTGTTTTTGCTTTGAGATCAACTGAAATGGTTAGAGTTCCACCATTTTCGAGCTTTACTCCATCGGCAAGAGATCCACCGCCGCGAAGGTCATCGACAATTCTTGAGAACTGACGAGCACTTCGACCGTTTTCGTTCTGGTCTTTTTTAAAGCGATCGACTTCTTCGATCACAACAAGGGGAATAAAAACTCTATTAGAACCAAAGCGCAAAATACACTGGGCATCTAATAAAATTACGTTCGTATCAAGGACGAAAGTCTTGCTCAAAGCGACCTCCAAAAAAGTCGTGAAGATGGTTTAATATCACGGAAATAAAAGTGTGTGGTTAAAGACAACGTTTGTTCTTAATCTTAAAAGAGTCATTCCCTTGACTCGAAGCTTGACCACAATGGTCGGTCTTGTGCAGATTTCTCTCTTAAATTGTATGAACTACGACATTGATTGAAAAGATTTTGCCACCTAAAAGTTATTTCTTTAACGAGATACAATAAAGGTAAGCGGGAGGTTTAATCCGTGCAAAAGACTCTGGTAATGATTGGCTTACTATTTTTAGCCGTTGGCTGTGGACTCTCAAAAGAAGAAGAAGTCGACGATGCTATTTCACAAGCTCACCGCTTACTAAGCGCCAATAAATGTGCCGAGGCCATCGCTGTTCTTAACGGTGTCGGCCAGCAAACTTCTAATGCTGAATGGCTTGGTGTCTACGCCGATGCCCAGGCTTGTCTTGCTCCATGGAGCGTGGTCAGCTTTTTTGCGACTGATCTCCCCAACATGAGCACGAGTCAATCGGCCATCATCGGATCGCTTGCGACTTTTCAACAGGCTGTTATGACTTCTCCCTCTGACGGTGCCTACACAAATCTTCGTGCCGCTATAAACACCTTACTTTTTGCTGGTGGAATCTCTGAAGTCCCACACTCCAATCGAGTCGATGCTCTTGGATTATCCAGTGCCAATAATATTGGTGTTCACGCGCTGTATATGATGATTAATCAAATTGGACAGTTTTCTCGCTACTACGGCAATGCTTTATCTACAACAGGAGTTAAGGGCAGTCAGGGCGGTTCTGAATGTTATATCAATTATACTGACGGCGACGCTCAAGGCATAGTTACGGCTTACCCCGCTGCCAATAACTGCGATAGCTTTATCCTTGGTCACCCGCAATTGACAGGCAATAGATCAAGACTTTGTGATGGAATCGTCTTATTCAATAATTTTATAGATGTTATTGCCAATATTGCTATTGGTGATACTGGGAATAATGGTGGGCTCGATGAGCTCTCAGCTAATATTAGTGACCTGTGCGCTACAGCTGCGGGCGGTGGACTGGATCTCGGTGGAACCTGCACGGTTAAAACTCATAGCGTCTGTTTAAACGATACTAATGGCGATATTAGCGCCGCCCAAATTGAAAGGTTTTATGCTGTCACTTGGGAGTCCATGCACCAGTGATCAAGTGGCTGTATCCCCTATTCACATTGGCCTTTCTCGTCCAAAGCGCCAGCGCTGAGTTTACCTATATTGGTCGCTCGGCAGAAGGTTCACTGATGGGTGATGCTTATACCGCGGTGGCCGATGATGAGAATACTCTTTTTTATAATCCGGCCGCTCTTTCACGTCACAGTGGAGTCAGCCTTCAGTTTGTAAATGTTAACTTTGAGCTTCCCGATGTTCTAGATAAGAACGTTAAAAAAATGAAATTTGGGCTCGATGGAAAGTTTGAAGACTTTCCAAAAACAGCAGAAGGGATTACCGAGCGCGTACTGGGAATACCAGTCTTCTTTCAAGTCGGCGGTACACCCACTGTTAAGATGCAACATTTTGCATTTAGTCTTTTCGCCAATAATAAAACGTCGATGGTGCTAGAGAATTACACCTACCCTAACCTCAATATTGATTACCGCTTTGATCGTGGTTTCATCATGGGCTATTCACATAATCTTAATGGTAATTATAAGTCGAGCTCACAACTATCTATTGGGGCTTCCATCAAGCACGTTAAGAGAAATGGACTTAAGGGTCGCTTTGACCTCTTTGGTACAGAGCTACTGGATATTATTAATAACTCTAGTGGTTATAAAGAAATTCGACGCTCTCTAGGATATACAGAGGGCGATGGTTGGGGTTTTGATGTGGGCGCAGAACAAGTTTTTCGCGGCGCCAGTAGTGTCAGTGTTATCGGCTTATCCATTTTAGATGTCGGTGATACACGCTTTAAAAAAGCTAATGCAAGCCTTAGAGAAGTTCAAAAGCAGGACATGTCTGTTAACTTGGGCGCCAGCTTCTCCAAGAACTATCATATTTTTGATACCACTTTTGCCGTTGATTATAGTAATGCCATTGATCCCCGTTCTGATTTTGCCAGTAAGCTTAAACTTGGAGCGCGACTGAGACTTCCTATGCTTTCAGTCTACACCGGATGGAATGGCGGCTATGTCTCTTACGGGGTTGGCTTGGATTTTTGGCTAATGCATCTGAAAATTGGTTTCTATGGCGTAGAAGCTGGCAGTAGTTTCAAAGAAAAAGAAAGTGAGCGCATTGTCTTTGCACTCACTCTGCTCGATATGCATTTCGATCTTTAATCACCGTTCATAAAATTGGTAATTTTCTCACATGCAATCTTGAATGGTTCTTTTTCCATCACAAGTGAAAGCCTCGCTGTATTAGGCATACCAAAGGCTTGACCAGGAACCATCGCGACACCGTGCTTTTCTAAAAGCTTCTCGCACAGCTCAAAGGAATAGTCATTGGTATCGCTTTCTGACTTTTTAAAAGTTTTAATTTCAGGGCATTGAGAAAAATCGACGAGAAAGTAGAAAGCCGATGTTGATTGATACCAAGAGTGAGAAAGCTTTTGCGTTCTTAGCGCCTCTCTTAAGGTTTCAGAGTTATCCCTTAAATGGCGTTTAATTGGGTCGAGAAATGTCTCAACAAGTGACAAATCAAACCCAGCTAAGGCCCGTTGCACTAAGCTATTGGCTCCCGATGTTGTTTGACCTTGTAATTTAGATACTGCTGCTGCCAAATCTTTAGGACAGACACACCAACCGATTCGAAGCCCTGTACTGGCAAGAGTCTTAGAGATTCCATCGACGATCACCGTGCGAGCTAAAAGCTCCGGTTCATATTGATAGAAAAAAGTTGGCTTGGGATCAAAATAAGAAAGTTCGTAATAGATCTCATCACTAATAATTGCAACGTCAGGATATTTTTTAATCATCGCTGCAAATTCACGCATCCACTTTTCACTATAATGAATGCCAGCAGGATTATTAGGAGAATTGATAATAATGACTTTGGTATTCTTATTGATTGCTGCTTCGATATCTTCAATACTTGGTTCGAATTGATCAAAAGAAGAACTATTAACAATGACAGGCTTACCGCGACAAAACTTCACCATTTCGGGATAAGAAACCCAATAAGGAGCCAGCAAAACGACTTCATCACCAAGTTCGAGTAAACAACCAAGTACATTGGCTATAGCGTGCTTGGCCCCATTGCCAATGACACAATCAAAGTCCGCAGGGATTTTAATATCTCTGGTTTGCTCCAGATAGCTAATGATTTTCTTTCGAAGGTCGGCAAAACCAGGCACCGGAGCATACTGATAACTTTTTAAGAAATCCAACTCACTACGCAGGAGATTGGTAAATTCAGGCATTGGCCTAAATGGTAACTGTCCAGCCGTGAGATTATAAATTTCACGTCCCTCTTCGGCTAAAGTCGTTGCTTTGGCATTGAGTTTAAGTGTGACTGATTCATTGAGTTCACGAACGCGTGAGCTTAGTTTCATAAAAAATATTCCTTATTTTTTAGGCAAATGTTTTAAAATTTCTTTTGGTACGAACTGAGAAATATCTCGACCGTGCTTGTGAATTTCTTTGACCAGCGAAGATGAAACATAATAATGCTCAGGTCCTGTCATCAAAAAAACCGTCTCAATATCAGGATAGAGTTTTTGATTCATTGACGCCATTTGAAATTCGATTTCAAAGTCTCCGGTCGGTCTCAACCCCCTCACAATATTGGCTATATTTTTCTTTTTTGCATAATCAACAATGAGTCCTTCCCATGAATCGACGATAATCTTCTTCTCACTATTATAAAGCTCTCTGATCATGGCCAGACGCTCGTCCATGGAGAACAACGGCTTCTTGGTGGGAGAGATCGCAACTAGAATTGTCACTTCATCGAATATCTCAATTGATCTTCTTAAAATGTCTGCGTGGCCATTCGTGAATGGATCAAAAGTACCGGCGTAAATAGCTTTTCGCAGCTGCTGGGACATAAGTCCTCCTCATCTATATTTAGATAAATTCTAGCCTAGACTCTCTCGCAAATCGAGTATTGCGATATAACTCGTGCCTTGAAAGTAGGTTTTAGCGAATTGCGACTCCCAAGGCTGCCAGTACTCGCTGGCCAAACCCTTTTGACGGTCTGACTCAATCCACAATCGACCACAAAACCAATCGCGCAGAGCGAAAGTGACAATTTCTTGATAGATCGACTTTTTTTCATAGGGAGGATCAAGAAACAAAATGGTCTCTTGCTGTTTTGCTAAATCCCATCTTTCATATTCTTGCCTAAACTGACTTAACCATTGCACGGCCTTAGCCTGCCGCGAGACGATCATGCGCTCTTTAGAATCTTCACTAAATCTACTGTTAATTTTTTTGATATTGAGTAAGAGCTGTTTATATGTTTTCGCATCAGCTTCAACCAGATAGAGCGACTCCGCTCCTCGAGACCACGCCTCGAAACCAATGGCGCCGGTTCCAGCACACAAATCGATAAAGGTGACATTGCTGAGATCTTGGTGGGCATCAAAGATTTTACGCCGAAGCATAACAGAGGTTGGTCTTACCGTGTCCCCCTTTGGGACATCAAGCGCCAAACCTCTAGCGATTCCACCCAAAAGGGTAAGGGCCATAGTTTAAGCTGACTTTTTTTGCTTTGATTTCTCTTCAACTGGAAAGCTAAAAGTCATTCCACCTGGAAGAGTCATGACACAGCCATTTTCAGCATCAACCGTTAACTCAACACCATCAAGGCTAAAGGAAAAGCCGTACTCTGGGTTAAGTCCGATCTGTGCTACTTTTTCACCAATTGGGAATTCCATCGACATGGTTATATTTGAATTATCTGATGAGGTAGATTTTGAGTGCTTAGGCTTCGCTTTGTTCATCGAAACAACATTGCTTTGCTCGCTCACATTGAGCTCGCCCTCTTCCTCTACGACTTCATGAGCAGCTGATTGTGGCTCACCAGAATCGTCGTGAAATTCTTGTTCAAGAGTTTCAAACTCATTCATGATGTCTTGAAGTTCGTCTTCATTGAAGATTTGTTCGTCATTGTTATTTTCAGCCATAAAAACATCCTCGCTAACGCGATATTAATTGCTCACGTGTCAAGTACCATATCGGTTTTTTTATGACGCAACTTGAGAGGAAAAAGTTTTATTATTTCAGCTAGTTACAAAGCAATTGTAAGGAAAATTAAGGATTAATTTGTGACAAAAACACGCCTGTTAGGTACAAAAATGAACCGATTTAAACAGCAAAAACACACACGAATTTGAATATGAAATTTTGCATTCTGATAGGGAGAGGCCTTGAATAAGAAGGGCTTCAGGGCTGATTCTTGGCTCAATCCCAGCTATAACAAGACCCATGGTGCCGCTTCGGCCCAAGGCGTTGATGTTAGTCACAAAAGAGTTGATGCGGCTTTTAGCCCATCTAACTACTTTGTACCCGGTTGGCGCGGCGATAGCTTGCCATCGAAGTCCTCCGTCATCTTAAGCCATGCCATCATGGATCTGTGGCAAGAGGCCAAACGACAGCTTTCAACCATTAAAAGACCAACGAGAAGCCTTGCTGCCATGGTTCACGAAGAGTTTCTGCTTTATTGTGCTAGCCGTGAGCTATCTCTAAGTGGCCTGGATTCAGTCACAGAGTTTTGGCAACATCTCCACGACGAGGACTCATCTCATAGTAAAGAGCTTGAGAACTTCAGAGACATCTATTGCTTTAGGGCCGTTACAGTTTATCTGTTTAAAATCCGCTTCCTCAATATCTTGATGGAGCAGATCAAACAGAACTTCAGTGTCGCCCACATGGCAAACCCTTCGAATCTTATATCCAAGCTTTTTAGAGTCGGCAGTTCAACTGAACTTATTTGTGATTCTTTTCGCCCCAATTGCTACAGTTGGTTTAGACCATGTAGCGAAAAGGACAAACTTAGCCTCGAAAAACTTAAACAAGTCCTCCAGAGCACTCACATCACCGAGATGGTCAAGATGTGCAGTTTTAAAGTTGTTGCTGGCGAAAGCTTCGATGATTTCTTTAAAGATGAGAAAATCTTTGAAGACGCTCCCTACTCTCACTCTTTATCCCACCGTGCTTTTGGTCGATTTATTAACTTAAATCTTATCTATATGCCTCAGTGGCTAGAAGAGCGTGCTCATCAATGCCCTCCAACAAAGCCGAACTCGCTCCAGGCTCTTAAGACAAAGTTTGCAGGAGATCAGTTAAGCTCGCTATGCCTTTCACATTGGTTGGCACAAGAAGAGTTTGTTCATCAAAATTGGGAAGAAATTATCTGCCCAGACTTTGTCGGCAAAGACTTTACCGACGGAAGCTTTGTAAAGATTTGTCATGAACTTCAATTTTTAACTTTCATGGTTAAAGTTGCCAAAGAACAAGATTTCTCCGTTTTGCAGTTGATCGCCAAAACCATGCGCGAAAAGAATGAAAAAGGAACCAATAGTGCAGGTCAATTTGCCCTATTTGGATCTGACCGTAGTATTGGTAATAATAATTATAAGCGTATTGTTTTAAACCTTACGAAGCAACCAAAGAAGAATCCTCACCAGCATCTGATTTCGCGTATTCGTGAGCAAATGAAGGACTTGGATCGCGATGGTTGGCTCTTTGTTTTAACCACGCAAAAGCTTTTTGTCCCAAGCAGAACCGACAAACTGCAACAGCTTCTTGGCCTTGCAAAGGTTCACGCTGGAATAAGTTTAGAAAACATTAAGGGTAAAGGCGAGATCCCTCACTACCTTTATGTCTTCTCACACCGTGATGCTAAAAAACATCCAGCAGGTGCTCGTGAGAGCTACCAGCACTTTCAATGGGAAGGTGAGCTGAATATGTTTAGTCGCTTTAGCTGGTTCCCGGAAGAGTTTGAAAAATTTGTTTTTTCAAGGTCTGCCT
Source organism: Halobacteriovorax sp. (assembly GCA_002716825.1). Lineage (GTDB taxonomy): Bacteria > Bdellovibrionota > Bacteriovoracia > Bacteriovoracales > Bacteriovoracaceae > UBA4207. The sequence goes on from PBCC01000044.1 coordinate 15,726, forward strand.
ATGCAACCCCATTATATCAAAGCGAAAGTGAAGGTCGTCAGTTTAACTTCCATCAAGACGCATTGTTTGAAGGGAAGCTTTTGACCTCAGCTAATGAAGATCATAGCCGTATCACTCACCCTGCATTTTTCAAAAAATTAACTGGTGGCTGTGTTCCACTTGATCAGTTCTTCCTTCTCGACTCACTTAATGATCAATCAATAAGTGAAAAAGTTCCCCAGCAAGATATTTTAGGAATGCTATTTAAACCAAGACAGCATCATCCCTATGTTTTAGTAGTCGATACACGTCAACCTAGTCATGTCGGACTTGAACTCATTTCATCCGAAGCCTATAAGGCTAAGCGTGAACAGTATGGAAATGCTTACTTCCACTACTTTGGCCTAATGCCTAAAATGGCCGATATTAATCCAAACTTATTTAGAATTTTCTTTCAATCGGCCTTAGGACAACAGCTGGTTCAGCTCTCTCTAGGTGGCAGCACGGTCAACCTTAAATCAAAACTCAATAGTACATTGATTCCTGGCTTCTTTGCTTTTCCTCGTTTTTTCCCAACTGATGCCATGAGCGTAGCAGGAGTCTTAGAGCAAAGCAGTGAGACTATCTTGGCCACCCATCCAAAAGAGATGGATGAAAAGTTTGAGATGGCCAAGAAACTTGTTAGTGATTCTGCCCTCAGTTATGGCTGGCATGCCCTATCACTACTGGCTGCCTTTAAGATTCAGCTGGCCAGCGCCACTCAAGGACTTGAACGTACTCCGCGAGATATTGTGAACTATCACAATCCGCTAATTCTTGAGCCACTACTCAACCTGCCTTCGACTCCACTATTGCCTCATCACGAAGACCTTTTCGTGAAGGTTCTCACTGGCGATAGAAAAGCGCTAAACTCTCCTATCGATCGTGTGAGTTCACATAAATCGGCTGATGGCAGTACGTATCTTGAGCTGATGCAAAATGAAGTATGTATCGTTGAGCTTCACGGCGATGAGGACTTCCTTCACTTTGTGAAATTTGTCGTCACAGGCAGCCTGTGTGCTCCTCTTTCAACCATTCTTCATGGTCTTCAACTGCCAAGATCAGCTGAACTGTCCAAAGTTGTCAGTGGCTATCGCAATCTCTCGACAACAGTAGCGAGCCTGGCCAGCAAGACTGACCAATTAATTGAAAAGGTGCTGCATACTCACTTAAGCCGCGCCTAAGTGCCAGTTGCCCCAAATCCAGACTAACCTTACAATAGTTATATCTTTTGCTTGGTGAGTTCCTTTGATAATATTGATGAAGTCAGACAAATTCAGCGCTCGATTTATCAATCGATAAAAAAACGTGCTCTCGCTTTAGAGGGGCCGCCAACGCTTGAACTCAGTCGTTATCGCAAGGCTCAAGAGCGAATTGCCAAAAAAGAATTTCAGGCCGTCCCTATTGATGAACTCTTTGAGCAAATTGATCTTTCAAGAGTCATTTATTTGGGCGACTTTCATACTTTTGATCAAAGCTCTAGAACGCTTGAGAGATTACTGCGCCATTTACTTCGTTCCAAGAAAAAGAAATTAAGTCTTGGAATGGAGATGATTCAAGAAAGCGACCAATTAGTTTTAGATAGCTATATCCAAGGTCTCATCTCAGAACAAGAATTCTTAGAGAGCATTAATTATAAAGAAAGTTGGCGTTTTCCCTGGAAGCACTACCGTCCCTTTTTCCAACTGGCGAAAACCAAAGGGCTTGAGATTATCGGATTAAATTCCAAAGGGAATTTATCTGAGCGCGATAGACGTGCAGCAGAGTTGATTAATGACTATAGTCGAGCTCATTCAGACTCGACGCTTTTAGTGCTTTTTGGTGAGCTTCATATTGTAAGCGATAAATTGCCCAAGCGAGTAGCGGCAAAGCTTCCGAAGCAAGCTAAGCAATGTATTATTCATCAAAACTTAGATGGTGTTTATTGGCAAAGTGGTGGTGATGACGCTTCACTGGTTCGCTTTTCTCAAAATGAATTTTCACTTCAAAGTTCTCCTCCCTGGGTTAAATATGAAAGTATGCTGTATTGGTATGAGAATCTGGCTGAAGACGTAGAGTTTGACCTACACCACTCAGTGATGGACTCTGCAAGTGAAGAGGCATCTGAGAACTTTCTTTTTTATTGTGGCAAAATCAATCGATCCTTTAATCTGGGACTGCATGAATCCGACCTCGAAGATTTTAATCTCTTTGATCAAAATCAGCTTGATATAGTACTTGATCGCATACAAAAAGCGAAGAGTTCAAGTCTTGTGAAATGGCAAATCGAACAAGTTCGTCGCGCTAAAGCTTTTAAGCTAACCAATACGCGAGATTATTATTGCCCCCATTTTTCGGTCAATCGACTCGCCTACTTGGCCGGACTACATTTACAGGACCACTTGCGCTCACAAGCAAAAATGCCTGGGGTTAGTGTGGCCTTACATTCAAAGTCTAGAGACAAAAGATTTCTTGGTTTTTTTCACCCTATGCTGTTGGCCTATCTTTGTGCCAAGGTCATCAACCCCTACCGCAAATGTGACTTGTATCAGGACTTTCTTATGCAAAGTCGCCGCGCAAAACTAAATCCTAAAAAACGAGAGAACTTAAAATTAGTTCTTGAACTCTTTGCACTTAAGCACGGTGATATCGAGCAGTTTAATAGTTTGATCAAAGGAAAGAACCTTCAAGACTTGGCCTTTATCGCAAAACGACTCGCCCACGCCGTGGCCGATACGCTCTATCACGAGTTCTTTACGCTTCAGCCTGAGAGTTTCCAACGTATTACCAGAAAGAGCGTAACTGAGGCTTGGGATGCTCCGAAGTTCATCTCACTTATACGCGATGTCTTTCCAGGAAAAAGTTATCTAGATACTAAGAAGCGCTTCTTTTAAGAATTGGCGAAGCGCTCTTTTAATTCACGTTTTGTAGCTTTCGTAACATTGACCACTCTTGTAGAGTTCATCGCATCTTCGGCCACATTAAAGACGAATTGAATTCTTCTGCCGTTACCAGTATTTTCGAAGCTCACCTTACCAATGCCTTCAACTAGTTCACGACAAATCTGAAGATCAATATTAGAAAGGGCTCTGGCGCGCGCAACTTTAGCCGCTTCCAAAATAATTTCTTCGCCAAAACTATTGCCCATCACATCGATATTAACGATAGCAATCCCACCTAGCTTTTTCATACTTACGCTAAGTTCTTTAGCACCATCATCCGCCGAACGAATTGAATCGCTGAAGGCATGAAACAGCACTTGCTCAACGTCTTCGTTCTTACCACGAACGCGAAGACTTCCTTCTTCAATATTTAAATCGAGACGAATGCCTTTTGTGAAAACACTTCCACTCATCATATCTACGTGGCGAGAAAGAGCAGCCTCTAGATCACAAGTTGGACCTTCAGGTCGAATCATTGCTTTAACAGCTGCTGGAAGAGGCTTGCTTGCCACTTGATCTTGTTCTTCAGACTCTTGCCATGCTTGCTCGATTTGAGCTTCACGCGAAACAGAGTCATCACTTGTGAGAGTTCTAACTTTCAGTCCACCTTTGCCCTCAAGACTTAGGAGCGCGTAAGTTCGATCAAAGAGATCGCGCGTGCGAGGGAGGTCATTATTAGAAAGAACGCGGTCAATAAGTGTCTTTGTAGCATTTAACGTTGCTTTAC
>PBCC01000045.1 GCA_002716825.1 Halobacteriovorax sp.
CGTCTGAGGTAACACTTAGCCTTCAAGGATTTAACCAACCTGTTCTCTTTAGTCAGGCTCAGTTTTCCAATGGTTTGCTTGGCTGGTCTATTGACCCTCAATATACCTCCCTTGTGGGTGATGAATTGGTTGTGTCCGTACCAAGGGGCGAAGCTACAGAATATTCAACCACTTTAAAAGTTGAAAATGATGAAGGATTTCTCTCTTTTCCGATAAACGTAAAGACAATAAATAAAAACGACCTTGTAATTGTATCAATGAGAAATCAAAGCACGGGTGAAGTGCAGGTTAAACTAGTTCAGCATGTGACTGAATACAATGATACAGAAGTCATTATTCCTGAGGAAAAGACAGTAGATATTTCTTTAGACTCTAATGTGAACGATATCATTGAAATAAAAGTACAAATAATAGTTGCGGATTCCCCCCCCTCATTCTCTTCCCTTGTTGGTCAATTGTTTAATGCCTATGCGGCTACAGGAATTGATGGGCTTGAAACGTCTCAGATATCTCCTGCTCACTACAATATCAAGATTATTGAAAACACAAAAATTCACAATGCCCCAAGCTATCCTGAAAAAGAAAACTCTGAGGTACTTAGTTTTTTCAGTATTAGAAATGACAATATTCCCAATAAATCCTTGGAGTCAGAAAACTGGGCGGCCAATGTTATTCGCTTGAAAGGAGTTCAGATTAAACTTGATCTTGATGATGGCGCAGTCGGAGCTAAGAATAGAAAGATTTACATTTGTGGCGTCGTTCTTATCCAAGGAATAGGTAAGTATATATTTAAACCAACTGTTAATGCCACGCCAGAGACGAGGGTCGCAGCAACTCAAAATTGTGTAAGTGTCGATACTAATGATGATGGGGTTGCAGTTATAGTAGGTCAGAACTTTATCTTAAATGAGAGCTATTCTCTAAACTATCATGAAAGTATTAACTTTAGCCTTATAGTTTCCTTGGATCCTATAGTAAAAGAAGTTTACGACGACATTATCAATAACAGTTTTTCATTAAGTCACGTCAATGTTGGAACAAAAAAAATCGCTGGAGAACACTTCTCTAACGTATCTTTTTCGCCTCTGAGTACAGTTATTCCTAAAAATCAATTTTTAATATGGTCTGGCATAGATACAGACAAGAAATCAGAGCATTATGGTGATTTGAATAACTTTGATGGTGGAGACTCTTGGGCGTTATTGAATGAGTATCGCAGTGGAGCAGTATCGCATTTTTCTGATCTGGCTTTTGATCTTGGAAAGACTGAAGGAATGACCGTTGGAGATATTAGTAAGATGAATGGAGGTATATTTTATACTGACGATGAGGCGAGTGAAAACGACAAAGGAGTTATTGTTAGACGAGCACATGCTGCCCATAAGTTTGGTAAAAATCTAGATCTTATGACTCCAAACTTCAGGACGGGAAGAAATTCTAACATGTTTGAACTAATTGAAGATGCCACAGAGATATTAAAAATTGACAAAAATGAGGAGATTCAAGTTTTAGGACTATCTATAGTGGGTCGTAAAAAGAGCTCTGTAAATGGAAAAATAAGTTATGGTGATAGTAAGCTAAAAAGGCTTGAAACAGCTAGATATAGTTGTATCAATAATAAAACATCAGACTCTTTGATCAGGCATATACCGACAGGACATTATGCGCACTGGCATATTGAGGGCGATAAGTATATTGGACAAAGTTCTGTGAAGCGCCCTCATGTGAGCATTATTAAGGATGAACACATAACATTTAACTTAGCTGAAACAGCCTCGTCTGTTTCAACGATTGGGGGCATTAAAAAAATTAGCTACGAATATGATTACTCCAATATAGGAACACTACCCTACGTAAACAACTCTAATACATTTGGCTTTCATATTTTAAAGAATAAGACCGAACAGCTTTATAGTTATAGCCAAAAAGACGGTGTGTTTCTGAATAATCTTGCTGATGAACCAAGCTTAGCGCCTAGCTTAGAGGTAAGTAGTCAAAATAGTGTACTTGCAATCACCTATAGTCCGGACCAAATGAAAGCCTTTGGTTTTGATCCGGCTTCGATTACAATTAAGTTTGTGGGGGTTAATGGTGATGCTTGCACCGAAATAGATAGAGGGCTTCTCGCCATAGAGGACTGTGGTGGAGTCGCTGTTACTGGAACGCTTCATACTAATGGAGGAGGTTTTGTTTCAATCGATAGCTTTGTTAATAGTGATGCCTTTATAGGAAAAGGTGCAAAGATTTGTGGGGAGTCTAGAATTGAAGGCGCTAATACAGAAATTCTGGGAAATGTTCTGATTAATAATTCCTACTCCGGGGATTGTGAATTGAATATCTTTGGAGACAATTCGGTGGAGGGCCTATCTATTATTGTCGATAATACTAAGTTTTGTGAGAATAGCTTTGGAAATATTTCAGTTTTTGGAAGCTTTGTTAATCTTGGGGGGACAACGAAAATTGATGGAAATGTAGTAATTGGACCAAATACAAATATTGACGGCTCGGTTGAAATAACTGGAAGTGGAGGTTCAAATAGTATGATTAGTGATTCTATTATCGCTGGGGCCACATCAATCTCGGGTATATTTCATGTCGCAAATGCTGAAATTAGAGATTCCTCAATTAAAGCAAGTAACCAAATTGGAATACAAGGGTCGGGAATTGATATTTCAGGAGCAAGGGTTCTAAACTCAAGCGCAACCGGTTATGGACTTATTAATGGAGATATTACTGATGGAGCAACGTTTTCAGGATGAGCCGCCATACAGGCATCCAGTCACACTCTTTATTTCATCAACCATATTACTTCGCGTGGACTTGTTACTGGATCAAAGACAGTTGTTGCTGGCAATGGAGAAATTAGTGGTACAATTTCAAATGGAGGAAGGACTCAATGGGCATCGACTCCTTCGCGAAGGTCTTACCTTCATTCTCCATCTTCAATTGGAGGAGGTGGAAATGTTTCAGGGGTGGGTTCCATTTCAGGTGGGGGAGAACTTAGAACATCGATAAGTAACGGACATTGGTCAAACGGAGTATTTACTCCTTATGCGAACTAGAGGCTTTTATGAGATTTAAAAAAATTGTCACCTTGCTGTTTTTTTTGTCATTTTCATTGAGCCCACTGGCTCAGGATAAGACAGCGGAGGAAGAATATTTAGAGTCTATGAAAACGCGAGAAAAAATGATTTTAAAAGCCAAGAAAGCAAAGGTAGAGCTTGAACTAAAAATTAGAAAATATAAAATCGAGAAAGAAAAAGGGTTAGAGTTACAAGAAGATTGGGAGAAATAAATAATGAATAGGTCAACTTTGTTACTATTTCTCTCTCTTTTATTTTCATGCCAGAGGGCTTTGGCTTTTGAAAAATATTTTCAAGGAGCCTATCTCAATATTCTAAGCGAGAAAATCCACACACTTTCGGTGAAAATGGGACCTAATACATTATTTAAAGGTGATCAAATAATTAAAAAACTGTGTCCTGTACCGAAGAAGGAGTGCGACATCAAGTTAGATGAATATTATTTCCTTACTGAACTTAAGGATAAAAGTTGTTATTCAAAAAAGAAAGATGAGACATGTATTATCTCAGGTTATATAGTCGCGCAGCTTTTAAAGGAGAGATTACTCAAGAAAATGCCAATCGAAGGCTACAAAACGGATACACGATCGTTAAGTAGCGTCGGTTACAAATGGGGGAGGCTCTATAACAGAGAGGGGGATTTTAATACATTAACAGGCTCGAAGAGAGCAGGTAGCTATTACTCCCCCGGTTTTCCTTTGATATTTGGGCAAACTAGTATAGTTGAAGGCAAGTACAAGAGAGATGAGTGGGGAAATATCGAAAAGCCAAGAGGTCTGAAAATTATCAACCCCTTTGAGAATGATTCTTTGGAAATGTGGTATCAGTCGGAATGGGTTTACGATAATATTTATCCAGTTGATAAAGGAGGGTTTACACTAAAGAAAGAGTTTGACTGCTCCAAGATAAAAATTAATACAAAAGATTATAAATACTTTGATTTCAAGGATGATTCAACTAATTTCGACATCACAAAAATCAATACAATTTGCCACGAACTGACTTATAAGATCTTTAAGTCTGAAAATGGTGTGCTATACACATACATAAAATCTAACTTTTACGACTCTGAATTTGAACATTCTCCTGAATATATTACAGAAGAAACTAGAGACACAAATATCGGCATTCCTGCAGCTGAGTATCAAAAACTTCCTAGCGTTGTGGCAGCTTTTGAAGAGAGGGAGTTGTTTCCAGACCCTCAAAATCCTGAGAAGTATATTAACTATGTCCTTTTTCAAGAAATAGAAAACTCTGATAACGAAGAACAAAAGTGGAACAAATCGAGAGGGTTTCGTTTTTTAAGACATTTCCCACTTAAAGATGCTGATCAGGGAAAATTAAGAAAGATAAAGCCTGTACTTGAATTTCACTAAATGAAGAGACGGAAGAGGATGAACAATGAGCATGAATAAGCTTATTCTCTTTATAATTTTAACAATTGCTTCAAATAATTGCTTTGCCTTTGAGAAATATTTCAAAGGATTTATTATTTACGTAGGAGGTGAAGCTCTGCATCGATTTACTCAAGAAGGTACTGACGAAGTTCGTCCGCATACATTATTTAGCGGCGATCAAATAATCAAGAAGATCTGTCCCTCTGCTAAAAAAGAATGTTCTGTAAAGTCGGATGAGTATTATTACCTTACCGAGCTGCTTGATAAAAGTTGTCTTGACGAAAAAGAGAAATGCATTATTTCTGGATACATAGTAGCACAGCTTCGAAAGGATATATTATTAAAACATATGCCCATTGAAGGTTATAATAACGATTCGCGCTTGCTGGGAACTATCGGATATACCTGGGGCAGGCTTTATAATTTAAATGGAGAATTTATTGAGATAACAGAACCTAGTAAACATGTGGGAACCATGATGGGGCCTGTGAGTTTTATACAGCTATATGCAGAAAAAGGAGCGATTAAAGAGGGGGTGTACGATCCCAATAAAAGAGATGATTTCAATAATTTGCTTATTCCTAACTTCCTGAAGCTTTCAAACCCATTCAAAAATGATTCACTCGAAATGTGGTTTAATGCATCTTGGAAAACGTGGCCTTACAATACCTTTCATCATATCGATATAGGTGCCTTTGTTTTAAAAAAACATTATGACTGTTCTAAGATTAAGTTGAACGCTAAGAATTATAAATACTTCAAATCGGGAAGACCCGATGAAGTAAATCTGAATAATTTCTCTAAAGATTGTCACGACAGAACTTTTAAAATAATCAAAGCAGAAGAAGGACTTCTTTATGCTGTGATTAAATCAAGTGTTTTCGATGAAGGATATGATCCTGATGCCAATAATTATTTTCCTAAGAAAACAGAGGATTACACTCGTCTAAAGATTAAATTAAAAGAATACAGAAAACTTCCCAATGTCATGGCAATATTTAACGAAAAGGAACTCTTTCCTGACTCAAATAATCCTAGAGAGAATATTGAATACCTACAGCTTCAAGAAGAAGAGAATTATTCTGCTGAACATATTGAATGGAAAAAGAAGCAGGTCAAGGACTTCACGTTTTTAGGTGGTTACTTACCAATAAAAGACGTAGATCAAAGCTCTATTAAGAAGTAAATACTCTTTTTTAGGATTTTTTTAATGCTAAATACGACTTACTTGGATCGATGATAAAACGTCCGCGCATCGCTTGTCGGCCAAATAACATTTGAAAGCCCATGAGTGAACGATCGGTTAAGGTTATTTGAATAGTCCATTTCTCATCAAATAAAACAGCGGTCGTTTCAATCACTGGACGTCGTTCCAACTGACCGTTGGAAGAGCGAATCTTTCGAAATTCTAAAATTTCGTGATTTATCTTTTTAAGCTTTAACTCGTCTGACACTTCGTGAACAATTTTGCATTTTACAAACTGCTTGGTGCCTTTGGTGTAGATTTCGATATCTTCCGCATGAAGAGAGGAAGTTGCAGCACCTGAGTCGGTTTTGGCTTTTAATGACTTAATCCCAAGATCAGGTAGAGAGATATGTTCTTTCCAGCCAATGGTTTTTTTTATTTTCTTGGTTTTCATCGGTCTATCCTAAAATTTGCGTCAATATTTTATTTAAGCCATTAGCGAAGCTTTGTCGATCGTTTGCTCCGTAGGGAGCAGGTCCACCTGTATTCATTCCACTGTCACGCAGTTCGCTCATGAAGTCTCGCATACTAAGGCGCTCTGAAATATTGTCTTCTGTGTAGACTTCACCCCGAGGGTTAATCGCAATCGCTGACTTCTCAATCACTTTAGCGGCCAGTGGAATATCTGCCGTGATGACGAGATCTTGTTCAGACACGTGATCGACAATATATTGATCGGCCACATCAGCACCCTGATCGACATGAACAAAGCGAATCAGCGGCGTTATTGGAATGGGGATATAGGCGTTTGCAACTAAGCACACATTGATGCTTAACCTAGCGGCAGATTTAAAAACGAGTTCTTTGGCGTCTTTGGGACATGCGTCAGCGTCGATCCAAATTTTGAAATTGTCCATCCCATTAGTTTAGCACAAAAGATGGTTTTTATAATATTTCGTAGAAAAAATATGTCATACCAATGGCGTGGGACCAATTGGTGGACTTAACAAATAAGGGGGAATCCTTATTAGAACTTCTGGAGGCATCGTGAAAAATACTTCCTGTAAATAATGAAAGGTTTTTATTACTGTAGACCACGGCTAAGGAGTAGTTCGTTACAACCTGGCCTGCGCTTGATTGATAACTGGCTCTATTGGCCGTGACAAAACGATCCTGCACATCATAGAGATACGATGTGTACTCTTTGCTGGCCCACATGCTTGAGAGTCCACCGACCAAAGTAAAGTGCCTATTCAAGTCATAGAAGCCATAAAGTAAGGGATTGAAAACTTGCCCCCTCGCCTTGGTATATTTGAGGTCGCTAGAGATGGCCTGACGAACCGGAATATTGAGTGAAAGTTTAAAACCTTTGGCATTTCTCTTATTAAAAAAATGAAAAATAAGTCCCGGCCCAAGCTCTACAATGGTGTCGAGCTTGGGCATGCCCTGCCTGATCTTGCTGTCTTTTGTCGATACCGGTAGTGATCCACCGATGCTCAGGTTAAGCTCCATCATATCAGTGTAAAAAAATCTAGCTCTAGCACCACCATCTTCATCGACGCGGTATTTGTCACCTCGGTAAATGACTGTGGGGAAGGGAACTAAAAGCGCATTAGATTGATCAGATCCTGGATAGTGAGGAACGCTTGCATAGACAGCACCTGCACCTGCTTCAAATAGTGACTCTCTTTTTGAAGATGAAGAAGTCGTTTGCGCGAAACTTTGGGCGCAAAACAGAGCGAAGATAAATAAGACTAGTTTTATATGCATTTATAGCCACTTGCGATCAGTAATATCTATCATACATAGCCTTTCTCCCCTTGATCGAAAAGGCTTTAAATGTACTGACTAAGTCATAAGGAGATACTTATGACGAAAATGATCATGGCCGCTATGGCACTTTTACTTACAACTTCGGCATTTGCCGATGACTTTATCTGCACGATGAAAGTGGGTCAGTTTTTAACTGAGACTGAATACGCACCTTACCGAGGACGTGAAGTTAATATTGTAATGGGTGAGTACTCGTGTAACGGTGTCATCGATAATAATATTATTGTGACGACAACCTTGGTTTCTAATACCAATGGTGACACAAAGTCAGTATCAGATAGAGCTTCTAGTAAAGTTACAATGACGACTCTTGATATTTGGGGTGATGGCCAGGAAAGACTTGAATGCGAGTGTGGGCTTAATTAGCCTGCACTCACCAGGGTATCGAAGCCTTTACCATTGGGCTTAAAAACACCTCGTTCAGTAACGACGAGATCGACAACACCAACTCCGGTAAGGGGAAGTGTGCACTGCTCGACGAGCTTAACGTTTCCTTCTTTATCGGCGTGAGACATCATGATGATGACTTGCTTGGCACCGTTAACTAAATCCATGGCACCGCCCATGCCTGTAACTTTCTTTCCAGGCACCATCCAATTGGCAAGGTTTCCTTTGGCATCGACTTCCATTCCACCTAGAACGCAAAAGTCGATATGACCGCCGCGAATCATGCCAAAGCTTAGGGCGCTATCAAAGAAAGAGGCTCCCGGCTTAATACTAATAGTCTCTTTGCCAGCATTAATTAGAGTAGGTGAGACTTCATCTTTAGCGGGACGGCCCTTAACGCCTAGGACACCATTTTCAGAGTGAATCATGATGTCCATCTCTGGTGTAATTCGCGAGGCCACCATGGTGGGCATGCCGATGCCTAAGTTGACGCTTGATCCGGGAGTAAAAAGTTTGACCACTTGATCGGCCATTTGTTCCTTAGACCAGCTCATGCGTCTTCTCCATCAATTTTTAAAAACTCGATGTCGTTTTTATAGTTTTTTCCTTGGAAGATATGCTGAACAAAGAGTCCGGGAACATGCACATCTTCGGCCGGGATGTCTCCAAGCTCGACCAGTTCCTCGACTTCAGCAATTGTAACTTTTGCCGCCATGGCCATGAGTGGCGAGAAGTTTTTGGCGGTTTCTTTAAACCAAAGATTGCCGTATTTATCGCCTTTTTGTGCTTTAATAATGGCGTAGTCAGCGTGAAGAGGAAGTTCCAAAATACATGGCTTATCAAAGTTTTTAACTTCTTTGCCCTCAGCGATCAATGTTCCATAGCCTGTTGGAGTATAGAAACCGCGAATCCCCATACCGGCAGCGCGAATGCGCTCTGAAAAAGTTCCTTGTGGAACTAGTTCAACTTCAATTTCATTATTCATCATCTGTTTTTCAAGGTCGGGGTTACCACCAACATAAGAGCAATAAGCTTTTTTAATTTTCTTTTGTACGAGAATCTTAACTAAGCCGCGTCCCGAGTTTCCAATATTATTAGAAATGACCGTTAGATCTTTAACTGGCAGTTGCTCCAATGCATCGATACAGTTTTCGGCAATACCACACAAACCAAAGCCACCACTCATAAGAGTCATGCCGCTTTTAAAGCCGCTTAAGGCTTCATTGGCATCTTTACATACTTTTTTCACAGATCACCTTTATAAGTTTATCTAGGCCATCGCTTAGTTCGGATGGTTGCATCGTCATAGCGGGAGAAAGAATTGCGTCACCCTCGTGGTTATAAACAAATAGGCCGACCTTTTGATATTCTTCAAAAGTGATCTTGCCTTTGTGTTCAATAATTCCCAGTAAACCGAGTTTTCTAATCGCCTTGATGTTTTGATGATTCTCAATCTGATTGAGTTTTTGATTAAAGATCTCAATATTTTCTTTGAGTCGCACATGAAAGGCTGGGTCTTCGATAAGCTTAAAAACGCCACTGAGTGCTGCAAGACCTAGGGGATGGCCGTAGTTAGTCAGGCCACAGGCGAGAATATTGTCTTCAAAGTGTTTGGCAATCCACGGCGCAGTCCAAACCGCGCCAAAGGGAGCAAAACCGCCGGTGATCGCCTTGGCCATACAAACGACATCGGGCTTTACCGGGTAATGGTGAAAACCCATGGCCTTGCCGGTTCTATAAAAACCCGTTACGACTTCATCGACAATTAACTTGATATCAAACTCATCGCAAAGGTCTTGGATGCCTTGCCACCATGAAGTGGGTAGAACCCATACACCATTACCACCTGTCACTGTTTCAATAATAAAAGCAGCGATATTTTCAGGGCCGTGTTGGCTGATAAGATCGCGCGTCTTGGTTAGGTCTGGATCATCACTTGGCTCAGGGATTCTAATCGTGTCGCTTCCCTCAGGAAAAAATGGATCGTGACGCCAGTCTCCGGTGGCCGCAAGCGCTCCCATGGTTGCGCCGTGATAAGAGCGCTTTCTGGCGAGGATTTTATGCTTTCCAGTGGCAAGCTTTATCATCTTGAGTGCTTTTTCTACAGACTCTGCCCCCGAGACTGTCCAAAAAACTTTACCTTCAAATCCAACTAAATTGATGAGCTTTTGTGCCATTTCATCTTTTAATTGAAATTGGGCCTTAGGTGAACAAAGTGATAAATTGCTAGAGATTTGTTCTTGCATGCTCTTAAGGATGACTGGGTTATTTAAACCAAAGCCAGCTTGAAAACTGATGCCCGATAAATCAAGTAGCTCCTGGCCGTCTTCTAAAATCATAGTGCAGTCACGATTTGAAGCAATAGGGAGTGTGGCCACTGCGTTTTGTTTGGACCAAGAAATATAATAAGGTAGGCTCATCTTTGTCGTCATCAGGATTTCAAAATGAAATGACCTGCCTCCAGATGAAAGTCGACTGACTTATAGTTTCTATCTTCCTCAGGACAGCCGCGCCAAAAGCGACCTCGTCCGGCCGTCAGATCGGCAATCCCACCACCGCAAGTAAATGATGGGTCTTGTGCACCCGATTCAAAATGCGAACATAAAGCCTTAGGGTAGCCATCGTGTGATGTGAGTAGAGAGAACATATCTTCTAGATCGCGAACCTTTGGAACAAGCTTTTCTAAAAGGTTCCATCTAATATGGGTTGTTGATGAACTACTCGTTGCATCTTCATGCTCTTGAACTTTTGGGCCAAGACAATGATTGGTGTGAAAAGCGTGGCCAACACTTCCAGCATCAACATGACCGACGCGCTCAAAAAGCTTAGGCGTCACTTCCCAGTGTTCACCTTGCGCTTCATCGGACACGATATAGTTATGGCCTGAAGTTACCGGGGCATCTTCAAGATATTTTCTGGCGTTAGTTACTGACTTTTCTTTCAAGAGTCTTCGAACATATAAGGGCCAGATAATGCCGGCGCGCGCGTTGGTGGTATTAATATTATTCACACCGACAAGTAGATTGTGAGTATTGATTCCCATAAGTCCTAAGCAGCCAACCAGTGAAAGGCTAAGCATCTCAGGTGCATTTTCTGTTGCTGGAGCGTGAATGAGGCAAAGGTAGTCTTTAGCACTTTTATGCATGTCCCACGTTTGACCTGAAAGCGTGTGAGACTTATTTAGCACATACACAGTCGAGCAGCCCTCTTCGGGTAATTGCAGGTCTCTAAAATCGGTATAATTATTTAAAATAACCAAATCAAGTCTTGTGAGATTACTCCCATCAACAATTCCCTGCATCTCTTCCATCAGCGCAGGGGCGTAGGCAAAGCTCGCATCCCATTGAGCGGTAGCGAGTTCTTCAAGCTTTGAACGAAGGCGCGGATTTTTGGCCAGCATCAGCTCACGTCTAATCTCGGCCAGCTCAGTGATGCCCTCGCGAAACATTTCACCATGCATGCGTCCCCATTCAAGAGGGGATGAGCCAGTATATTTGATGATAGGAAAGCCTTGATCAGTACTCATGCGTTTTCCTCCCAGGCCCACTCCTTAACAAATTCCGCCATGGCATCAAAACTGGCACAAAGAATATGGCGATCGCCTTCTTCTTTGAACAGTCTTCGAAGTGAGTAGGGCAGTGTTCCTGTGATCCAGCCGCGTGGACCCGAGAGTCCAAACTGTAGACCGATATGGTTATCGAGCATCTTTTTAAGTTTCGATTCAAAGTCGCGAGCAAGCTTTATGTAGTCGTCGTGATGAGTGATGACTCGTTCCATTCCACGTACATAAGAAGCAAAAGAGAACTCATCACCATCCCATGTGGAGATCATCATGAGCGGCTTATCGACAAATTTTTCACGGCGAACAAAGGCCATGCCGGCCTGGCCGCCAAGAAACAGCATGCTGGCATCAGGAGTGATGGCGCTATCGTTACAGGCAAAGTAGTTCTTGCTATTGAAACGATAAGACTGAGCTCCAGTTTCATTGAAAACTAAGTTGATGCCTTTTTCTTTGGTTAGTCTTCTAAGCTCTATTAAGAACTTATAAGGAACCGGCTCCATGGTTTTTTGTGGTAGCGGCTCAATCCAAATGGCGAGGTACTTATTTTTATTAGTCAGCTCTTCAATTTGCTCCAAGATCTGCTCGTGATTGGCAGCAACTGGTGTATCGAGATGATCGACTTTGAAATAAGGATCATTGTGATCACTCAATGACCTTGAAAGAAACGAGCCTTTACCAAATGAATGCAGCTTAAAAGTTAGCATACGGTTAGTGTATTTATCAGACACATACCACAAACTTTTTGCCACTTTATCAACTGCTTCAGATTGTCCAGAGCAGCTGTAACCGTGCCTTAGTTCTTTAGGCATTTGATTCGAGATCTTTTCAACGTTGGTTAAAAAGTCGTGTGAAACAAAGTTTGAAAGACAGATTTTATTGTTAACCGTTACCAACGATTTTCTCATCCATTCTTTATCTAGTGTTGAGTGACCGATATGAGAATCAATCGCACTATGAAGGGATAGCGGTGGTTTGCTCCATTTTAAAGGGCAAGTATAGTAAACCACATCGCGGTAGCGTTCGAAGTCTGGGTAGTCTTCTTTTAAATAATTGAGTTCATACGCTCCAAGCGAGAGATTGATCGACAGCATGCTGGCGGCCATACGGTCGCGGTTTCTGCCTTGAATTCGATTGAAGTCTTTGGCACTTGCCCATGCTGTCAGTGCGTACTTTAAAAAACGTCCTAAACCGCCGCCTTGGTAATCATTGGCAACAGTTGTATCGATAACGTAAATGGATTTTTCATCTTCAAAGTAAGGATCAACTCTTAATCCTCTATCGAGTGGATGGCGCTTAAGCGGAGAGGCGAAAACGATTGCGACGAGTTCGCCTTCATTTTCTACTGCCAGTGCCAGGCCAAACGGGTCATGAGCTACTTTTTCAAACTTTTCGATATCAGTTTGTCTGGCAGGTTCATAGGTGCTTTCTTGTAGTTTTTGGATGCGGTCGCGGTAATTGGTGTAATTAGATTCATCAACCGAGACAAGGTCGTGAGTTGTAGCTTCTTTGAACAGTTTACAGATCTTTGTCCAAGCATCGTTTGAATCTGGGGTGTGAGAATTATAATTGTCGAGCTTAAGATCTAGAAGTAGACGGTGCCAGTCATAAAGATTACTGGTGCCGCGCTCTTTTGTTTCGACACTACTTGGGCAAGGAGCTTCTTTGCCATTAAAAATTTTATCGCAAAGAACATCCATTTCATTAAACAAGAAGTCTAAATCATCGGAGGAAAATGCCGTATTTAATCTAAAGCGCAGCGTACGATCGCCGGCCGGATAATAGAGTAGTCCGTGCTTAAAGCGTTCAGCGATAAACTTATTGCAAAGCTCATTGCTTGGAGTTTCTACCGCAAAGGCTAGACCCATAACTCTTGGCCTAGTGAGATGAGCAGGGTATTTGGCAATCAGTGCATTAAGGCGAGCTCTGGTATCTTCTTCAATACTCAAGATGCGCTCTTGCATTTGATCCAGGGCAATTCCGTGCAGGTAGCCGCGTATCACACTGGCAACTTGGAATTGATCGGGAGTCTTATCCATTTTTTTATGAGAAAGAACCATTCCAACTTGAGCTTTCTTGGCGCAAGTGACGTAATCAGGATTAAGTTGTGAACCATCTAGGTCTTTCATCTTAAGCGCGTGATGCCAGAAGAACTCACGACCGAGGTGAAAGCCGGTTTGGACTTCATCGTGAATCACTTTGACGTTAAAGCTTCGAGACATAAGTATGAGCGCCGTGTGGAAGCGATCTGAACTATAACGATCGCCGCCTTCACATTGCATGGTCTCAGCGATGACGGCAAAGATATTGCCTGTACATAACTTAGTTCTCACTTCTTTAAGAGCTTCGACTTCAAGTTTCAAAACGGGGTCTTTGAGCCACTTGGCAGGAACAGTGAAATTCTTCTTACTGGCATTATCCCAAAACTTTCTCCAGCCTTCCGGAATAGGTTGATGAATTTCATCACCTGGAAGTTCAGGAAAGGGGCAATATTCAGTTAGAAACTCTGGCCATTCAAAGGGTTCACGCTTTGATTTGTTCCAAGTTGATGAGAGAGTCACCATCATACGACCGTGAAAAGATCCTTCAAAAGCTAGAACCTTATTGGCCCACTTATTACCACGTTCTTTATAGGCATAACCTAGTGCTGTTTCATTGGCTTCAGCGCCAGAATTTACGTAGGTTAAAAATAAGTTTTCCCATTTAGTTTTTCTTTTCAAAAACTTGAGTAGAGCGCGGTGGACTTGCTTGAAAATTTTAGTGTTTGGATTATTAGTCCAAGCTTCAAGAAAATGCGCAACTCCCATAAAGACTGATGGGTTAAAACCCAAGCCTAGCGTGGCAATTTGGCTGGCGGCGTCCATCATATAATGGGTCTTCCCGTCGCCGCCTTCAATGGCCATATAAGGGCCTTCACTTTTTTCTAGCTCTGTGAGGTAAGCTTTTTTCTCGGCAGGGATGAGTTCGGCATCATAAAAAGGTGCCAGGCGCGCAGCTGCGTGCTTTTCATCCTGAGAGTTAATTAATGGCAATTTCATATAGTCCTCGCGTGAGTGGCGATCAAATATTCTAAAAAGGTTTTATAGTCGTGGCCGTTTTCTTTCATCATCATAGGAAACATGGAAATCTTCGTATGGCCTGGAAACGTATTGGGTTCATTTAGATAGATCTTTCCATCGTCAGTATAGAAGAAGTCGATGCGGGCTAGATCTTTAAGCTTTAAGCCGCGAAAAGCTTTCATGGCATACTGTCTAATTTGTTCAACCACGTCACTTGGCAAGCCTTCTGCCCTAGGTAGGGTTTGTGTTTTGCTCGTTTCTGAATATTTTTCTTCGTAGCTATAAAACTTGCTGGGACAAATAATCTCACCAGGCGCACTACACTCAAGTTTTCCTTGATACTCGTAAACTGAAACTTCTAGCTCGCGCCCTTTAACTGTGCGCTCTAATAAGACATAGGGTGAAAAAGTAAAAGCGTCTTTAATGGCCTGATCAAGTTCAGCCATTTTTGTCACGTGATAGCAGCCGACACTACTTCCTTGGCTTGAAGCTTTGATGAATAGGTCTTGCCCTTCATCAGAAAAAAACTTTCTAGCCTTACTTAAGCTCTCTTCATCTATTTCTGATAGAAATAAGTAAGGAGTATTGGGAACTTCAAGAGCATCCAGCCAAAGCTTGGTTGAAACTTTATTAAAACAGATACGACTGGCTTCAGGAGCTGCGCCAAGATAGGGCAGACCCATCATCTCAAAGACTCCTTGAATATCTCCGGTCTCTCCAGGAGGTCCGTGAATACAAGGAATAGCATAGTTTAAAACAACACTTTGATCGGTCTCAGGCCAAACTAGTTCACCGGCACGACGAAGCTCACAGCGATTACCTTCAAGGTCACGCCTGGTTCCATCTTTTGTTATCTCCACGTAGTGGGGAGTAATGCCGTCAATCTTCTTTAGTTGATCTAAAATGAATTTAGCTGAAATTAATGAAATCTCATGCTCGGTTCCACCACCGCCACAAATTAACAGAACGTTTTTGTTTTGAACGGGCATAGAGATCCTTCGCTATACCCCAAAGTTTATCGTAGTGCTTTGGGGACTCGCTCCTGGTTAAGTTCGCTAAAGAGAGACTTAAGATCTTGAGTACTCATGTCCTGACTATCTCTAGAACCATAGGCGCGAATCGAAACTGAATCTGTTTCAACTTCGCGGTCTCCGATAACAATCATATAAGGGACTTTAGACTTTTGAATCTGACGAGTCTTGTAGCCCATCGATTCATTGCGATTATCAACTCGAATACGTAGTCCAAGATCGCGAAGGCTGGCCGCTAGTGTTGAGGCGTAAGCTTCGTGGGTTTCATTGTTCACCGGAACAATAATGGCTTGCTCGGGAGCAATCCAGAATGGAAAAGCTGCTCCGACGTGTTCAATATAGACACCAATGAAACGCTCAAGCGAGCCAAGTAGCGCTCTGTGAATAACGACGGGACGCTCTTCCTTGCCTTCTTGGTTGGTGAAAGTCAGGTCAAAGCGCTCAGGCAGTTGGAAGTCGAGTTGAATTGTTCCAAGTTGATAATAGCGACCAAGGGCATCGGCAATCTCAACATCAATCTTTGGGCCATAGAAAGCGCCGTCGCCTTCTTTTATATGATAAGCGTGGCCTGAGGCATCGAGTGCGTCTTTAAGTGCGCCTTCAGCAATATCCCAAGTGGCATCATCACCCGATTTATCTTCAGGGCGAGTTGAAAGATTCACTTTGATTCCGGTAAAGCCGAAGTGCTCATAACAGATAAAAAACATACGCATGAGATCTTGAATCTCGCCTTGAATCTTATCCATAGGTAAGAAAATATGGGCGTCATCTTGGCAGAAAGTTCTCACTCGTGTCAGTCCTGCTACAGCACCAGCTTTTTCATAGCGGTGAAGCCTGCCAAAGTCGGCATAGCGTAGCGGCAGGTCGCGGTAACTGTACTTATAGTGCTTAAACATAAGCATATGACATGGACAGTTCATCGGCTTCACGGCGTACTCGCGCTCATCAATATTTGAGAAGTACATATTCTCTTTGTAGTGAGCGTAGTGACCTGAAGTATGCCAAAGATCTGAATCCAAAATTTGCGGCGTAATCACTTCATCGTAGCCAAATTTAGTGTAAAGGCGACGCATGAATGAAACGAGTTCATTATAAAGAAAAGCACCTTTAGGCATAAAAAACGGAGAGGCCGGAGCAACTTGTTCAAAGTGGAAAAGCTCTAGCTCTTTACCCAGTTTTCTGTGGTCGCGCCTTTTTGCTTCTTCGAGCATTTTTAGGTGATCTTGTAATTCTTCCTTAGAGGCGAAACAAACGGCATACACCCGTTGGAGCATTTGATTTTTTTCGCTACCGCGCCAGTAAGCACCAGCAACATGAGTTAGCTTGAAGCTAAAAGGAAGATTATTAGTGTTTTCAACGTGAGGACCACGACACAGGTCGATGAAGTCACCTTGGGTAAAGCAAGAGATCTCTTCCCCGGCCGGAATGTCTTCGATCAACTCCACTTTAAGCTTTTGGTTTTGCTCAGCAAAAAACTTAAGCGCTTCATCTCTGGACATCACCTTGCGCTCGATTGGGAGCTTTTGCTTGATGATTTCTTTCATCTTCTTTTCGATATTCTTAAGATCAGCTTCACTTAGACGGTGTTCCATTTCCACGTCATAGTAAAATCCGTGGTCAATGACCGGGCCTACGCCGAACTCGACATGATCTTTAGGAAAGAGACGAGTGATGGCCTGGGCCATAAGATGGGCCATGGAGTGTCTAATAGTGTCAATTTTGTATTCTTGTGATTGTGCCACGTGCAATTACCCGGAAAAGTGGTCTAACTACCTAAAATAGCGACGATTATATCACACAAACAGTAGCAGGGGGCTAACTATAAATCAATGAGTTAAAGGTTAATTTTTACACGGTTTAGTGGGCCAGTTTTGACCTAGAGTCACGCACCATGATAAGACCAAGGCTAAGCTCTCAATACCCTGTAAAGGGATGGGAAGCTCGTGCCACCACTGCGGGGGAATTGAACGTGATAAATGAAGAAATGGCAGGATTACAAAGTACTCAGGCCGCAAACATGAAAGCGAATCATATCGAAAGCTCGTTAGCTTTTCTTGAACGTAGCGAAGATACTTTGCAACTTTCAGCAGATGCCACAAATCAAGCGGCCCTTGGTCGATCCTTCTACCAATTAGGAAAGCTTCATTATGATAAAGCCGACTTAATTAGAGCTGAGGAAAACTTTCTTCTCTCTCTAAAGTGCGGCGAAAGACCACGCGATATCTTCTCCATGCTCAAAGTTTACGGATTCCTTATTCGTATCGCTTCTGAAAGATTGGAAAACACTAAAGCTTCTCTTTATATTAAAGAGGCTGAAATCCTAGTTGAAGAGATGACGGCTAATCTTGCTAGTCTCTCTGCCGAATACTTTTATAACGTAGGTATCGTTAAGAACTACGGATCGAAATTCGATGAAGCTCGTCAAAACTTTGAACTAGCCTATAAGCGCTCTAAAGAAGAAAACGAGCCAGAACTGCTTGCTAAATGTCTTTTGGCCCTGGCCATGAATGCCACAAATCGCCAAGACAACACAGCCGCTCGCGATTACCTGACTCAGCTCAACCAGTTACTTACAATTATCACTAAAAACTACCTTCTAGGGGCGATGTATCACCACCTAGCAAAAGTAGAATTAGCCGATGAGAATTTCGAGCTTGCGCTTGAAAACCTCGATCGCGCTAACCGTATTCTTAATGAGAAGAAGTGTTGGAACCTTTATGGCTACGTACTTCTAGCTAAAGGTATGGCCCACAAATTCTCAGGCAAGTATGAACTTGCTCTTGAGTATTTCGGACTTGCTCTAGACACGGTTGATAAGCGTGTCTTTAAGCGCCTCACTGATATGCTTCAAAAAGAAGTCGACGATGTTAACGATTCAAGCGTTGATATTTTCCTCGATCGCGTAAACCGTAAGGTTAAAGAGCGCTCGCTTGGAACAATCGACTTCAAACACCGCTTTGTTCTATTGGAAATCCTTTTCCTTTTGGCCAAAAATCCTGGTGTTTACTACGATAAAGAACAACTTGCTAAGATGATCTGGAAAGATGAGTACAACCCATTAATCCACGATAAGCTTATCTATACTAGTGTTTCGCGTTTACGTAAGTTGATTGAACCTAAGGGTGATAAAAACGATAAGTCTGATAAGCGTAAATATGTTATTCGCGGCAAAGATGGTTATACTTTTAACCCTCACGTTAATATTCGTTTCCATAACGAATCTCGCGGACAAAATATTGCAGCCATTGGAAACGTGGAACTTAGTTCACCCGTCTAGTCTGTGATGGGGCGAATTGCTCTTCTCATTCTTCTTTTTTGTGGCCAAGTGTTTGGTCAGAAAGTTCTCGTGAGCGATCGCGCTCTTTTTCGCGTCGATAAACAAGTTTTTTTCGAAGAGGGCTTTAGCCAATGGGTTAAGGAGTGGCGCCGTCTTGAGTGCGTAACTAAAAGGTCAATGTTACTGCGCGCTCTCGATGTGGAAGAGAATCTTTTTAAAGATCTTCCTAATTATTTGCAGGCTTCACAAAGCAGAACGCTGACACCGTCTGAAAAACTAAGCATTGATAAAACTGTTAAATTAGTTAAGCTCATGCTCTTTGTTCAAACGCAAGCAAGTGGAACTAAAGCCGTCTTGCCGGAGACTTTTTCTTGTATTGGAAAAACAAAATCACCCAATATCGATGCCTTTCTCCAAACAGAAGCTTTTCTTCGCTCCAAGTTTAAATCAAGTGATCGAAAGCGTATGCGAGACGATATCTCTAGGGCCAAAACCTTTATAGATTCAGTTTCTCGCGCTACGGCGCACGAGATTTATTTGTGATTCAAAATGTTTTCAGTTGGCATAATCTTAAATCCGATCAACAGCTAACTCCTGACTTTAAACTCCTATCTGATTGGGACCGCAGGTTCTTTCCATGGCCTTGGGATGAACAAGATTGGCTTAATATTGAAAACTCTCATTCACATTTCTTGGTTTCTTGGATTGAATCGACTGGTTTTTCACTTTGGCAGCTCGATAATTCCCCAAATGCTTATCTCCTTAAAATATTAGTTTTACCTGAACGGAAGAAATGCGGCGCCGGGTCAATGTTGATGCAAGAGAGCTTGGCCAAACTTCGCGAGCTAGGTTTTAAAAGTGCTGGTCTCGAAGTACAGGTTGATAACAACGCGGCCATATCCTTGTATTTGAAGTCATCTTGGCAGAAATCCCACGTTATTAAGGGCTTCTACAGTGATGGCAGTGACGGCCTGAGTATGAGTATTACTTTATAGTTCGGCGCATCAAGGACATGTTATTTCAAGCTTTATGTTGTCATGATGCTGCGCTTTTGGTAAATAATGGCGTCTATAAGTTTTAATGTTTGTTTGGTTTGGGTGGACGAAAATTTTTTTTCCACCCTTTTTTTTTATATTTGGATGGAAACTTCGCTATGGCGAATGCCCTTGAAGCAGATCTTAACAGCACCGAAAGAAAGTTCTTAGAACTTTGCACACAAGTCGTTCATGACTGTGGCCTAAGTCTTTACGATTTTCACTATAATCCAGGTAGTGGATTGCTTCAGGTCTTTATTGAGAATCCAGAAACAGGAACGGCACTGATCGAAGATTGTGTGAAAGTAGATCGTGGTTTCGATGTTCACCTTGAAGAAGAGTGGCTGCCGGCTAATCTCACACTCGAAGTGTCTTCACCGGGTGTTTATAGAAACCTTGTGACTGTGAAGCATTTTGAAAGCGCTCTTGGTCAACCTGTAATGCTGAACCTGAAGAAGCGCTTTGAAGAGATCGTTGGGCTTGAGAAGTGTCCAAAGAAATTAAAAGGACAAAAGAAAGTAAAATTGAAATTGGTGTCACAAACGGATCAAGGTCTAGCTTTACAGTTTGACGACCTGAACGTCGAGATACCATTTGCAGATATAAAGAAAGCAAATTTAGAGACTGATTAGTTTAAAAGGACGTTATTATGAATTTTTCTGAAATTGGAAGAGTTATCGAAGCACTGGGTAAAGATCGTGGGATCGAGCGCTCAATTGTTGTAAAAGCGATTGAACAAGCCTTCTTGGTAACTGCAAGAAAGAAGTTTGGTATCCAAGGTGAGTACGAAACTCGCTATAATCCAGATGATGGTGACATCGAGATTTTCCAATATAAGAACGTTGTTGATGATGTTCGCGATCCAATCGTAGAAATCAAGCTTGATGCTGCTAAGGAACTTGATGAAGATGTAGAAGTTGGTGACCAACTTGGTATCAAAATTGAGAACCCAAACTTCTCACGCGTTGACGTTCAAACTGCTCGTCAGATTATTTTCCAAAAAGTTAGAGATGCAGAACGCGAAATTCTTTTCTCTGAATTTAAGCACCGTGAAGGTGAATTGATTACTGGTATTGCTCGTCGCTATGAGCGCGGAAATATCATCGTTGATCTTGGTAAGGCCGATGCGATTCTTTCTCGCAGAGAGATCATCCCTGGTGAGCAGTTCAAAACAGGTGATCGTATCCAAGCTTATTTATCAGAAGTTGTTATGACCAACCGTGGACCAGAGATCCGTTTGTCACGTACATCTCCAATGTTCCTGGTTAAGCTTTTTGAGATCGAAGTACCAGAAATTCAAGATGGTCAAATCGTGATCAAGTCTGCTGCTCGTGAGCCAGGCTTCCATGCCAAAATTGCAGTGGCATCAGTCGATAAAGATATCGATCCTGTTGGCGCTTGTGTTGGTATGAAAGGTTCACGCGTTCAAAACGTTGTAAATGAACTTCAAGGTGAAAAAATTGATATCGTAAAATGGAATGACGATATTGAAACATTCTCAAGATCAGCTCTTGCACCTGCTGAAATTACAAATATCATGATGGACCATGAAGACCAAAATATGGATGTTGTTGTTGATGAAGATCAACTCTCACTTGCCATTGGTCGTCGCGGTCAAAACGTTCGTCTTGCAGCGATGCTGACAGGCTATAAGATCAACATCATTTCTAAAGTTAAGCTTCAAGAGAAGATCACTCGCTCTGTTCAAAACCTACTTCAGGTTCCAGGTGTTAGTGAAACTCAAGCTCAGGTCCTTGTTCAGCACGATATCGTTGCTGTTGGTGATCTGACTGTTATGTCGGCGGAAGATCTTGCAGGCGTACTAAGCATTTCTGAAGAAGATGCACAAAAAATTATCACGGATACACTGGCCGCAGTTGAAGCTGGAACTATCAATCTTCAGCCGGAAGAGGAAGAAGAGTTGATCTCTGCTTCTGCAGTTCCAACTTACCGTGGAATGATCGAGAAGAAAGAAGGCTCTGACGATGAAGAGCAAAGTGATAAGTTCTCTGAAGCCGAGCGTCGTCTTCGTGAAGAGCTTGCTGCCTTTAAATTGAAATAAGAGTTAGATAGTATTTAGTTAGTTATACTGGAGCGTTTGATGCCGATGAAGATTTTCGACCTAGCCAAAGAACTTGATATGGGGGCAATTGACCTCGTTGAAGCACTGAAAGCTAAGGGATTTGCCGTACGTAACCACATGACCGCACTTACCGATGAGGAAGTGGCCCAGGTCATTGCTGAGTATCGCAAAAGTGAGCCTGCACCTAAGAGCGCGAAGAAAAAAGTCGCCAAGAAAAAGGCAGGGGCCAAAAAGAAAGTAGTAAAGAAAAAGGTCGTCAAGCGTTCAGGTGCTGATGAAGAAGAGGTTGCAGCGGCAGCCCCTAGTACTTCCGAACCTGTTGAGGCACCAGCTGCAAGTTCAAAAGCTGAAAGTGTTGAAGCAAAAGTTGAAGAGACTGCAGCTGAAGCTACTGAAGATAAAAAGAAGACTGTGACTCGTAAGAAAAAGACGGTTGTTCTTAGAAAAGGTGGCGAGCCTGAAGATGATGAGCCTACTGCTGGTGGTTCAAGCGCTAAGGGTGGTCTTCGTGTTGTCTCAATGCCAACTAAGGTAGAAGCAGCCAAGAAAGTTCAAGCCAAAGAAGAAACAACGGAAGAAGCTGACGAAGGCGAAAAGCCGAGTAAAAAGAAAGAGCTTTATAAAGAGAAGGTTCACCGTTTTACTCCGGTCTTTATCCCTGAAAAATCAGAAGACGAAGAAGAGGACAACTCTAGACCTGCTGTTAAAGCAAAAGATAAAGAAGAAGATGATGATGATAAGGGTAAACGCCGTCTTGGTGGCCTAGCATCAATGATGTCAGGCAAGAAGCCTGTGACATCTAAGTCTGAACTTCTTAATACTACACGTGCTGATAGCGAGCTTAAGAGCTATGCAGCACTTTCTGGTAGTGGGATGCCCATTTACGTTCAACCAAAACGTAAGCGTGTTTATAGTGGCCCAACTAAGAAAACTGAAATCACTGAAATTAAAGACAATAAGCGTGTCATTACTCTACATGACGGTGGCACTCTTGTTGATGTTGCTAAGAAACTCTCTGTTAAATTTAAAGAATTGGCAGATAAGTGTCTCGATATGAACCTACTCATCAAGCCTGATGACTATGTTGGTATTGATTTGGCTTCAAAAATTGCGGCGCTTTATGACTTTAGAGTTGAAAACCGCGCTTTTGATGAAGATGCTGTTCTTGGTAAGTCTGATGATGTCGATAAGTCTGATTGGCCAACAAGAAACCCAATCATCACCATCATGGGTCACGTTGACCATGGTAAGACAACACTTCTCGATTATATTAGAAATGAAAAGGTTGCCTCGGGTGAAGCCGGCGGTATTACTCAACATATTGGTGCTTATAGCGTCGATGTGAAGGGTAAGAAACTAACGTTCCTAGATACTCCTGGTCACGCTGCTTTCGCATCAATGCGCCAACGTGGTGCTGATGTTACAGACGTCGTTGTCCTGGTTGTTGCAGCTGATGATGGTGTAATGCCTCAGACAGTTGAGTCTATTAAGTTCTGTCAAAATGCTAAAAAGACAGTCATCGTTGCTGTTAATAAAATGGATAAAGAGGGTGCAAACCCGGATCGTATTAAGACGGCCCTATCTGAACACGGTATCACTCCAGAAGATTGGGGTGGAGAAACACAATTTGTAGAAATCTCTGCTCTTAAAGGTGATGGCGTTGATGCACTCCTTGAAGGTATTGCTCTTCAGGCTGAGATTATGGAACTTAAGGCAGATCCAAAAGGTGCTGCTGAAGGCGTCGTGATTGAGTCTAAAATTGAGCAAGGTCGTGGCCCAACAGCAACGATTTTGATTCAAACAGGAACACTCTCAAAAGGTGATTGCATCGTTGTTGGTGAAACCTATGGTCGCGCTAGAAGCCTAGTCGATAGCACTGGTAAGCAGCTCAAAGAAGCTGGTCCTTCAACACCAGTTCAAATCTTAGGCTTGGCCGAAGCTCCAAAACCAGGGGATCTCATGAACCTGGCTAAGAACGAACGTGAAGCTAAAAAAGTTGCTGAAAACCGCGCTGAAGAAAGAAGAATGCTTACAAGTGGTCCAGCTAAGAAGAAAGTTTCTCTTGAAGACTTCTTTGCAGCTGCTGCAGGTGAAAATGACGAAGCTAAACAGCTTAATGTTATTGTTCGCTCTGATGTTCAAGGTTCATATGAAGCCATTCGTCAGTCTCTTGAGCCACTTTCAACTAAAGAAGTTGAAGTACGTGTGATCGGTGGTGGCGTAGGTCCAATTACAGATTCTGATATTCAGCTTGCTGATAGCTCGGGTGCCTTTGTGTTCGGCTTCAATATGAGACCACTCACGACTGCCCGTAAGCTTTCTGAACAACTTGGTATCGATGTTAAGACTTACTCAATTATTTACGAGCTGATCAATGACGTGAAGCTTGCCATCGAAGGTATGCTTGAGCCTGAGTTCAATGAAGAATACATCGGTCGCGCCGAAGTTAAGGAAACATTCACTGTTCCTAAGGCCGGTACGATTGCAGGTTCGGTTGTTATCGAAGGTAAGATCGCGGTTGGTTGTAATGTCCGTCTTCTTAGAAACGGTCAGATCATGCACGATGGGAAGATGTCTTCGCTTAAGCGTTTCAAAGATGATGCTAAGGAAGTTAAAGTCGGCCTTGAATGTGGTATCGGTCTTGAAAATTATAATGATGTTAAAATTGGCGATACGTTCGAGTGTTATATTATGCAAGAACGTAAGCGTACCTATGATGATATCGCTAAAGCTGAATCTGAGGGTGGCTCAAATCAGCTTGGCTTATAGTAGGTAATTGTGGCCAAAGTTAAGAGTTTTAAAAAAGAAAAATTTGAAGAGAGGCTCTTGCACGAGATGAATGGCATGCTTAGGCGTGAAATTTCAGATCCGAGAGCTTCTTTTTTAAGCTTCACAAAAGTTGAGCTGTCTCACGATTACTCTGTCGCCAATGTTTATTGGGATACATTTGATAGTGATCGAAAAGAAGATTGCTCCGAGGCGGTAAAAGGTCTTGCTGGAAAGTTTAGATCACTTCTCGCTAATGTTTTACAGATTCGCCATACGCCTCAGCTGAAGTTTGCTTATGACAATCAGTTTGAAGCTCAAGCCGAGATCGACCGTCTTTTGAAAAATCAAACTAATAGCAGCGAAGGCGATAGCTAAATGAAGCAACCGCCAGCTCCTTCTCCGGCGTATGTTTTCGCACTCAATAAACCTGCCGGCCCCACCTCGTTTGATGTTGTCCACACAGTTAAAAAGCTCCTTGGAAAAGGTGCGAGAAAAATTGGTCATTTTGGCACACTCGACCCCTTTGCTGATGGGCTCATTCTCGTAGGCACCGGTGGCGCGACAAAACTTGCTGATCGATTTCATCAAGAGTTTCCAAAGACCTATAGAGCAGTTGGGAAGCTTGGGATTCAAATGGACACTGGTGATAACACCGGTGATCTATTAAAAAAATCTGAAGTTAAACCTTTTGATCTTGACCACTGGCAGGCAAAAGCTAAGAGTTTTGAAGGTGAGTATCTTCAAAAACCACCAGCTTTTTCGGCCACCAAGCATGAGGGCAAAGCTCTCTACGAATATGCTAGGCGTGGCATTGTTATTGAGAAAGAAGCGGTTAAGCGTTTTATTCATGCCATTAAGGTTATTAGTGTTGAAGCTGATGAAGTTGTGTTTGAAGCGACGGTCTCTAGCGGCACCTATATCCGTACATTGTTTGAAGATCTTGCGGCTGCCAATGAAAACGTCGGACATCTAGTGAATCTCACTCGTACCAGAATAGGTGATCTCTATTTGCCACAGGCTCATGGCGATCTTAAAGAGTGGAGTCAACAAACTTTAGAGAGTCACTGGTTACCCTTTGACGAATTGCTTCCAAACCCACTCGTGACACTTGATGGACGGGATCTAGAGCTCTTTGGTCATGGTCAGTGCTTGACTAGAGATGCCTTTAAACAGCTTCCAGAGGAAGTCTGGGTGGCTGAGCCGTCTGGACAAGTGATGGCCCTTGGAAAAGTCGAAAATGGGGTTTTGCGCTCTGGAATTATGTTTCCTGGCGGGGCACCAAGCAGGATCGTCGACAAAACTTATAAATTAAAGTTATCCCACTGATATTCTTGGCTAATTGCCGAGTTGGCGTTAATATTAAGATCACAAATGAGCTTGAATTGTTTTGATATCCTGGAGTAATCGTGAACACCTCTTTAATCGCAGGCGGTATTGCACTTCTTTTGGCCATTGGCCTTGTTGTCGGTCTTGGTGTTTTAAGCCTTTTATCAGGTGCCTTTCACTTTTTATTTGCTCGTCCAAAACTTCAAATTCTTAAGACTCTTCATGGTGCTAACGGCTTTGCGTTTGCCTTCACTTGGAATGCAGCTCGTGAGCCAGTAAAGTTTGATACGATTCGTTTTCGTCTTTTCAATCCTTTTGGCAAAGTCACGCAAGTTGATATCTCAAAAGAATTTCCTGCGGCCGATGATAACTTTGCCCTCGATCTAGAGCTTGGAAAAGCCTACGGTGAATTTCTTAAAGCTGATGGCTTTGATAAAGCGACGGTGATGATCGAGTTGGTTTCAACTAAAGACAATGTCACTCATCAATTTGAAATGAAAGGTGCAGACTTTTCTCGCAAGATGATTGATGCCAAGCTTTCGGCCGGAGAGTTTGAAAGAGGAACGGCTAAAGCCGCTTCTAAGCCACTTTATCAAACTGTTGAGCGCACGTTTATTGCAGAGCCATTGCCTGCTACAAATAAAGTTTTAAAAGTTGCAACTAACCCACAGTTTGCTGAATTCTTTGGTGGCTCTGGTGGTGGTGCTGCTAAAGATGAAGCCCCAAAAGAAAACTTCTCAATTGCTAAAGTTTGGATTGAGCCAGGTTGTATTGTTTGTAATGCTTGTGAAGATATCTATCCAGAAGTCTTTGAAGTCACCGCCGATACTTGTCTGATTCGCCCAGGTGCACCTTTAGATGATGGCCTTCGCGTTCAAGAGGCTGCTGAAGCTTGTCCTGTCGAAGTGATTAAGTTTTCGGCCTAAGATCGCCATCAATTTTTGTCATCTTTTTCAGTCTTTATTAGCCTGTAATTAGTAGTTTATGCCATCCGTTGCATTTAAATTAGTCCTGTTCGACAATAGCGCATGCAAAAAACTTCCAATAAAATCATCTTGTTATTGTCGGCATTTCTAATTCTAGACCCAGCGCTTAGAATTTTATCCTTCAAAATATCCACTGGAATGGACTGGACTCTGCTTTGGGACAATATTGTTCAAAACGGGAACGTGAGTGTCTTTCGCTTTGTTGAGTTTTGGCTTTTAACCCCTTTGGCCGGACTCTTCCTGCTGACACTTTCACGAGTCGCTTATCTGATTTATTCAGCGCTAACTTTTTACAAGTTCTACTCACTAGTGAGTTACACTCCATTTGATTGGCCTTACTTTGCGGCAAGACCACATATTGGTGCCTTTATGATTATTAGTCTCAACATGATCTTCGTGTTGATTCTGATGTGGCCGCTGATAAAGAAGTATCTTCTAAGCTATCACTTTAAAAATATTTGGGACGCTAGGGGACGCTATGAAGCGAGCTTTAAAGCATCGCTTTTTATTAATGGGATTGATGGTGTGTTTGCTGGAAGTATTAAGAATATTTCTTCTGGTGGCGCTCTCTTTAAGGTTACACAGGAGTTAAAGCCTCTGGCTTCTAAGGCCAGTGATGAAGCGATCCTAGTGATTCAGTCGAGTTCTGGAGAGCATCTAAATTTCGAAGTGGAGCTTATTAACGTCAGTATTTCAGAACACAAAGATCTCATTGGAATGGAGTTTGTGAATATGGGGCCAAAGCTGTCATTGGCGCTGATGAATATTTTGCTTGAACTAAGGTCTCAGTCGCTGGCAAAAGAAAAAAGGGCCCCTTCCGAGGCCCTTTGAGTTTAATCTACTGTCTTACGTGTGTCGGTAACATCTCGATACGATCGCGGTAAAGAGTGTTCTTTCCTTCTAATTGACCAGTTAAGAAGTCTCTTAAGATGATCAAATTCATTTCGTAAGCTGCTTTAACATCTGCACTTGCATCAGCTGGAGCCTTACCTAGTGTAGACAAGATCACCTGAACTTCTCTAAGAGCTGGCGCGCCTAGGGTTGAAGCAAGGAAGGTTTGCTTACCAAGCTCTTCTCCAAGCATTCCAATCAGCTGCTCCTCAGTGAACGTTGCACCTTGCTCTAGAAGGTCTGTCAGTTGACCAAGTAGACCATCTGGAAGTGTTGCCGCTGCAACTTGGGCTTCAGATAGATCAGCTGGTAGCGCTGGGTTTCTACGATCTTGGAAGATCGCTAGAGTTTTCTCTTGTCCTAAGCGAGCTAGCGTTGGCATGGCCTTGATTGAGTCAACCATGACACTTGCAATTTGGTTGGCTTCGCCTGCAGCATAAATTCTCTCACCAACTCGTAGAGTCTTAAGGAATTCGCCGTTAACAGTGTCAGAGATATCATTCTTTCTGACTGTAAATGTATTAACTAGTGAACGTGACTCTTCACGGATCAAGTCATCATCAGATAGTCCCCAAGCCTTGGCCGTCTCAAGTAGAACGGCATTGAGCACGCCCTTACCTTGTGAAGGCAAGCGAAGGAAGCTTCTCATCCAATCAAGTCCGTTAACTGGACCAAGAACAAGGTAGCTATTATCAATCGCGTAGTTCTCTTGGTATTCGGCACCGGCTTCATTTTTAAAGGCAATCTTCTCTGAAAGCTCAGTTCCCATAACCAAGTGCTCGATGAAGTTAAAGACCTTTGGTGCAAAGTACGAGTGATCAACTAGTGCTCCAAAGTTATCATCAGTCGTTGGGCGGCCTGTTTCACGCTGAAATAGTGATTTCATCGCCATCAACTTATCAATCCACACACCAAGAACATAGCGGTCTGAGGCGTAGATATGGTTAGGGTCATTGTCTTTAAAGCCATTAAGGAATTTACCTGCTTCACCTTTAACAACTTTTGGCGCCGGTTGATTTTCATCATTTGTGTCGGCGGCCATAGCCTCTTTAACAGCTGGGTCAAAGCAGCTTGTTGGCACGTAGTTAATATCCCATCTAACGCCTTCGTAAATCTTCGAAAGTGGACGAAGTTCTACTGTTTTTGCAGGGTCGTTGGCATTGGCCAGGGCACATAAATGATAAGGTGTCTTAAGCACCTTAAGCATGAAGTCACCAGCAATCTTCACCGACTCGGCGCGATCGTTAATCATCTTACAAACTGGGATTTGAGCCGTTTGTTGTGGGCTACAACCTTGCTCCATAATTCCTGGACCAAAGATCTCAGCAAAAAACTCCCATTCTTCCATTAGGTCACGGATACGGTTGAACTCGTGGTAGCGAGCAATCAAGTAGCCAGGAAGGTTATAGGCAGAGAAGCTGTCGCGATCATCGCGGAAGTTTCTATACTTGTACGAGCGCTCATAATTATCAATATAATGAGTGACGACTTCAACTAGGCTTGAACCTTCATCAAAGCGATTACAAGTGGCCGAAAGACGAGTGTTTTCATCTGTACAGAACTGATACGGCTTAAGTTGAGCCCCACTTTTTTCAAGGTCGTGGAGTGATGTTTCAACTCTAGCAAAAGAGCCATCTGCAAGTTCTACTTCACGGGCATAGCCAAAGCGTAGGGCGGCTACGTCGTACTTACCAAACTGTGGAAGCTCGTTAAGTTCGCTATAACCATAGTCCATGATTGAGCTATAGGCCGGACGGTTATGCATACCAAGGGCCTGAGCTTCTTCTTGTGTGTAGAAGTTTTCATGGTCAAATGAACCAATAAAGTTGTGGCGAAGGCCAAGAGCATGACCAAATTCATGCACAAGGGTAGTTGTGTAAGCATTTGGGATCATGATGTCTTCAGCAGCTTTCTTCTGTTCACGTGAAAGCTCTTTCCAACGCTTTAGAGTTCCGTCTGCATTGAGTACGCCAGCAATTTGTTTAATCCCTGGGTAAAGTGCTTTAACTGTACCAGCGATAGGGAAGAACTCTTTGCTGTAGGCATTATTTTGTGCCCAACGATCAAGACGCTTCATATACTTTTGAGCTTTTTCCTCAAAGCTACCAGCGCGTGGAGCTTGATGCTCAGCCTGATGCTTAGTGCGAAGACGTTGCTTTAGGCGCTCTTTAAGAATAGGAGCGTTGTGCTCAATATGATCACTGTGGTTATGCATGGATGCAGCTGCAAGAAGCTTTGTTTTAAGCGCTTGCTTGGCATTGAAATCAGCAATTCTAGTGTCAGCTGCAGGAGTTTGCTCATCAGCTACTGGAGCCGGAGTTGGAGTTGCGACTGCTGGAACTGGATTAGCGGCATCACGTTGCTCAATCGTTAGGTCGACCATTTGCTCCCATACACGACGAGACAAAGTCTTTAGAACACCTGAGTACATATTGATATGAGACTGAACGATTTCACCTGTAAGTGGGTTCGTTACAGTTGGTGCATATCCTAGAAGACCGTTGGCCAATGGATCAGTAATAAGTTGAAGAACGTTATTTCTAAGGTCTCCACTGTTTTTACCGGCCGGCTCTTTAAGTACAATTTCAAAGCCGGCGTTAGCGCGACGAAGAGAATTGTTAATTGTATCTACGGCAGCGAAGGTTGCTTTTTTAATAAGCTCTTGTCCTGGCTCGTTGTACGTATCAGAAAGGAAGTAAACAACTTTCTTCTTCTCTGGATTCCAACGGTGAAGGAAGTTTTGCTTATTCAAGCGGCTTGGATCGAACTGATCATCAAGATCACTTTGAG
The DNA here is from genome assembly GCA_002716825.1 of Halobacteriovorax sp. Lineage (GTDB taxonomy): Bacteria > Bdellovibrionota > Bacteriovoracia > Bacteriovoracales > Bacteriovoracaceae > UBA4207. The sequence continues at coordinate 30,692 of PBCC01000045.1, forward strand.
TGTTAGTGAAGAAGCCGAAAGAGCCGTGGTCTGGAATAGGGTATTGAACAGTTTTGTAGTCTTTAGACGTAATGTCTTCAAGACGTACGAGTGAGTAAGTGAATTTAGTCTTAAAGGCCGAAGTTGATAGACCAGTAAAGTCATCACTATCTTCATAGTAGTCATCGATAATACAATCGATAGCCTGTGGAATCTTTCTATAAGTCTTTTCAACTTCTACAAAGATGACGCCTTTTTTAACTTCGTGCTGTGTTACGCGCTTACCTGTTTCAACCACACATGGATTGCCAGAAACATTCCATAGATCAAGTGGGTTAACTTCTGTTAACTGCATGCTGTCTAGTGAAGGGATAAAGAAGCGCTTTTGATCCCATGTTTTTGAATCATCTTGTTCATCACCAGTAAGACACTGGTTGTTATCATCTTCTGAACATTTATAATCAATATGCTCACCAGGAATCGTCATTACCGGGTACTGGTTAAGAGGATTGAATTGGAAACGCTCATCGCGCTCAACTTCAACAACTTCAAGGCCCGCTTTAGCGAAACGAAGTTTTACTAGTTTTTCCTTCCCTTGATAGAATGGGTCGGCTTCAGTTACGCCACGAGGAGTTGAGCCTGTCATTGGTACGTAGAGGTATACTGATTCAGTATCGTAGTGGTCTTCTTTACTAGTGAATACTTTGTCAGCAAAGCTGATGTCTTCGCCAATTCTATAGCGATTGACTTGTGAATTAAGGTTCACTTCGATCATTTTCGCTTGACGGTGATCGATATTTGAATCGAGATCAACTGTTGCGATCGGCTTGTTATTATCAGTCTTACGCTTAAGTTTCACGCCTTTAGCATCAATAGTGAAGGCTGGGCGAAGGACGCATTCGTCTTTTTTAAGTTCTGTTAGCTCACGAATCTTTTCATCACACATCATGATACGTGGATCAGCAGGTGAGCGAGTAAGGGCAGCAAGCTCAATTGGATTGAGGTTCTTTTTCTTCACTGGACGAAGAACAATGATCTTGTCTTGGTGAAATTTAAGTCTTGCAGGCTTTTCATTAGATACTTCTGCTTCAACCATTGCATTGTTGTTAAACAAACGCTTGATTTGAGCGATTGTATAAACTTGTGAGTGAAGTTTTCTTTTATCAATGACTACTGATGAATCATCAAAGTCACTAGCGCGAAGACCAGCGTCAACACGCTCTTCAACTGTTGGATCGATGGTTACGTGAGTTGATTGACCACGATCACGACGCTTGTAGGTTACGATATGAGTTTTTTCGCCAAGGTCATTTTCAACTTTGTCCAAGATTCCGTAAGAGCTTACTGAAAATTGAAAGAGTGGAAGTTCGCGACCGGCCAGTAGTTCTTGTTGGTGCAGTGAGAGAGTTTGACCTTCATGATTGGCGAAGGCCAACATGACGTTATCTGTTAATCTGAAAGCTACCTTAAGGCGTTCACCGGCAGAAGCAGATTCAATTTTTAGGTCTTTGAAAAACTCAGCAAGCTTTGGGTCGCCTGAGACAACCTTAACTTTACGAAGTTTCATTTCGTTAAGTGCAAAAACGCCATTCACTTCAGTGTCTTCCGCCTTTACAGCGAATACACCCGGCTCATCGATTGTCTCGATGACCACTTCCTGATCAAAAAGCGCCATTGAGTGGACATTTTTTTCAATGTCTTCAGACACTTTCTCCGGCAATTCTTTTGCACAACCTACTAATAGGATCGCTGCAAGCATTGCTGGAAGCGTGTAGCGTGATGATTTACGATTAAACATTTTTGCTCCTCTCTCTTTAACTAAAATGAAATTCCAAATTGTCCGTATACTGTTGATTGATTTGAATCGAATAACTTAACTTCTGTTTCAATACCGTTGGCGGCCAAAGGCGTTCCGCCCATACTATGACCAACTGCCACTGAATAAGGGCTGAAGTCATAACTAAGGGATTGCTCGAATTTGTAAGCATCTCTTGTGTTGCCTTGATAAGTGATGAGGCGAGAGTATTGTCCAAGTGCTGAAAAAGTGAATCGATCACTTAGAGCAAAGTCAGCGTTAAGAGTATTAGTTACTGTGTACTGATAATTTGAACTTCCATTGAGTGCAATCTCGGTGCTGTGAAAGTTAACTCCGACAGTTGGTATATAGGCTAGGGTGATTGAATTAGTCGCTTTATAAACGACTGGGGCCGAAGCTGCGAGCCCAGTAATTAGGTTTTGATAGTCTTTTGAGCGTTCAGAAAATGGCAGTGTGACGCTTAGTTTGCCAGAAACACTTAGGTCTTTTTCATTCTTCCACAGACTTGTAGCTGCACTTAAGCCGACATTATTAAATGTGAACTCGCGTTCACCAGTTAACTCTTTTGAAACGCTTGAACTTAGCCCGAAAGAAATGTCTTCTGTGGCCAGGCGAAGCGCTAAGGCGAAGTCGGTTGATTGTGAAGATCGTACTGAATCGAGCTTTTGTAAGCCGCTATTAATGTAGGTGGTCGCGCTGCCAGAGAACTTGGCCGTCTCTTTGATCTCTGTCTTTTTACTGTCTACTTTTTTGACAGATGTTTGAGCCTGCACCAGCTGGAGTGACACCAGCGATAGGGCGCAATAAAGAGAAATCTTCGCAATTTCAATACGTTTAGCGTTCAAAGGGCACTCCGAGACCAATTGTTTTCAGTATATAAAGCAAGTACTGGGCCATTTTTGTCAGATTCTACATGACATGGCGCGCTACATGTCTAAATATGTAAAATATATAGACAATAACGATTGGAAATCGCGGAAATTACACTGTTTGAGGTGGAAATAGTAGGGTCAAATAGTCACCTATGGCGCAAATTGGCCCCAAGGACTAATCGAGCAGATTGGAGCGCATCAAAGCTTGAAGCCCGACAGCATTTTCGTCCCAGATCTCTTTCAGGCTTTTACCTGATGCTAGGAGTGGACACTCAAATGTGATCACAGGCGAGTTGTATTCTTGTTGGGCATATTCACCAAGACTGCCAGGCGTGGGATGGCCGGCAATTTCATCTTGAACGATTTCGTAGTTATTATAGCGTTCTAAGAACTGTGCAACCTCAAGGCAGTCACCATTAGTGTTGATAAATGGCTTCCATGAATGAAAGCTCATAATAAGCTTAGGTGGATACTTTTGAAAAAGCTTATCGAGATAGATGTTTTCTGGCTCGCTTAAGGGCTTTGTGCCCGGATTGTACTTGGCTTCGCGACCTTTATTGGTCCAATCCTTCGATGGTAGGTTTCGATTGAGGTCTACAGCGTGGGCATTAGTCCTCGTTCCGGCGCGATAGCCATCGACATTGAGAATAGGAATGATAACCGTCGGCCTTTGGATGTCTTCTTGGTTTTGCAGCCACTCGTAGAGTTTTTGAACGACGTAGACGCCCTCAACTTCATCGCCGTGAACACCGGCCATGATGTAGATCCAAGAGGGACCTTTGGTTTCGCTTTTATAAGCCTTAATTTCGTCGCCTTCGACACTTTTACCAGATTTAAGCGGGATAAAATTCATATCATTCCTCAAATTTGAATCGGGCGAACTTTAGCACGCTGCTCCCTGCCTCGCAATGGAGTGTGAGTGAATTTTTGCTGTGCATAGGGGTATTCAAACACTCGCTATGTTTGTTAGGATTTTCCTTTAATATCAAGGGAATGAAGTTATATGGAGCAATCAAAAAAGTTCGATCCGGCCGTAGAAAAAGAAGTCGCACGCCAATTTGAAATTCTTCGCTTTGGAGTTTCAGAGATTACTCCTGAAGAAGATCTCCTTTCGATGCTTCGTCATTCAATCGCCAATAATAAACCTTTAAGAGTTAAGTGTGGCATTGACCCAACTGCTACTGATGTCCACCTGGGACATTCGGTACCTTACCGCAAAATGCGTCAGTTCCAGGATCTAGGTCATATTGGTGTAGTCATCATTGGTGATTATACTGCCAGTATCGGTGATCCCACGGGGCGCAATGATTCCAGACCACCACTCACACCTGAGCAAATTAAAGAGAATGCCTCACGCTACATGGAACAGGTCTACACCGTCGTCGATAAAGAAAAGACAGAGATTCGTTTTCAATCGGAATGGTTTAAAGATGTTACTCTCAGTGATGTGATTAGCTGGGCCGGCCAAACGACAGTTGCCAAGCTTGTCTCTCACGATACCTTTGCTAAAAGACTTGAAGAGGGACACTCTTTGGGTCTGCACGAACTCTTTTATCCCGTTCTTCAAGGAATTGATTCGGTCTATGTCAAGGCCGATGTTGAACTTGGTGGGACCGATCAAAAATTTAATGTCCTCATGGGGCGAGATTATCAAAAACACGCTAAGCTAAGACCACAAGTGGCAATGCTTTTGCCTATCATCACCGGAACTTGTGGTACGCAGAAGATGTCTAAGTCTCTTGGTAATACCATCGGAATTCTCGATGAGCCTTTTGATAAATTTGGTAAAACTATGTCGATCCCCGATGCCATTATGCTCGAGTGGTGGAAATATGTTGGCAATTTAGACGCCACTCGCTTTGCAGAAATTGAGAAGGGATTGAAAGAGGGAAGTCTTCATCCTAACGAATGTAAAAAACAATTGGGTGTGGCCGTTGTGAGCTTTTTCCACGGAGAGGAAGTTGGTAAGGCCATGCGCGAGCAATTTGAAAATGTCTTTAAAAATAAACAGATTCCAGACGACGTTCCAGAGTTTAAGTTTGAACGTGGTCTAGGGCTACTCGATACGCTAGTTGCTGCCAAGATGGTTCCGTCTAAGGCAGAAGGGCGTCGTATGATTGGCCAAAATGCAGTGTCTATCGTTGATGGCGACAAACTGACGGCCATTGATCATGTGATTGATGAGAGTTTTGTGGATAGCGTTTTAAAAGTCGGTAAACGCAAATTTGTAAAGTTGGTATAGTTTGAGTAAAGCTCGTCTGCGCCAAAGCATTTCCTTTTTAAAGAAGTCATTCAAAGATGATGAAGAAGCACTTGCTGCTATTGCCTCACTTGAACTTAAAGGCAAAGACTTAAGCTTTGAAACACCTGTTAGTGATGGTAGTTTTCCGTTGCCTGCAGAGCTCAATGGGATTGAAAATAGCTTTGCTTTGTTTTCCGATGGAGCTTGCCGAGGAAATCCCGGTCCTGGCTCCTTTGGTATGCTTGCGCAAAATAATGCCGGCGATGTGATCTTTGAAGGTTCGGGGGTTGATAATCCGACGACCAATAATAGAATGGAACTTGAAGGTGCTATTGTGGCACTTGAGAATTTAGTCGAATTTTTAAAAGAGAACCCACCTAAAGCGAAACCTCATGTCTGGCTTTTTAGCGATTCAAAATATGTCGTTGAAGGGGTGGAGAAATGGGTTGCCGGTTGGAAGGCCAGAGGCTGGAAAAAGGCCGATAAAAAAGAGCCTGAAAATGTCGATCTTTGGAAGCGACTGGATGAAACCACTAAGCTCTTTACCAATTTAAAATTTAAATGGGTTAAGGGGCATGCAGGTCATCCGCAAAATGAACGTTGTGATCAATTGGCCAATATAGCTTTAGATGAAGCTGGCTTTTAGGAGTTAATGTGAACAAATTGTTATCGATTCTCTTTATTCTTAGCTTGGGAGTGAGCTGTGCTCATAAACAAAACTCGCAAGAACACCTGATGATGTCGACTTTGTGGATGCAGCATTCTGGAGAACTTCGCGCTTTGACCTTGCAAGCGTACGCTGCGGCCGAGATGGAACTTAATCGTGCCCTTAAAAAGAAGCGCTCTAAACCAGCAGCTATTATTTTAGATGTTGATGAAACCGTTTTAGATAATTCTCCTTACCAGGCGAGAATGCTTATTCACGATCGTCCTTTTGAGGGCGGAAGTTGGGATGCGTGGGTCGATGAACGCTCTGCCGATGCTACTGCTGGAGCAGTCAGCTTTTTACAGAAGGCGCACAAGCGTGGCGTTGCTATTTTTTATGTCACCAATCGCCCAGATCAAAACCAACAGGCGACTTATGACAATCTGGTTCGCCGAGGTTTTCCAGTTAAAAGAGCTCATGTTCAAACAAAAGGCAAAGATAGTTCTAAACAAGAGCGTCGCGATAGTATTTTGAAAAAGTATGATGTGATTATGTTAGTTGGCGATAATCTCGGTGACTTTGATCTTGCTTTCTACGATCAAGATAACGCAACTCGTAGAAACCTTGTTGATAAATTTTCAAAGAATTGGGGCGCCAAATTTATTGTACTGCCCAATCCAATGTATGGCGACTGGGAGAATGCGATTTACCATGGTCATGAAAAGAGCGAGCGTGCTGCTTTGAGAAAAAGTTCACTTCGTCCCCAGCCCCGTGAGCAATTATTTGATAAAGCAAAATAGTTCATTAATAATAAGTGAAGTAAAAGTAACCAAAGGAAGGATTCGATGAAAAAAACCGCACTAATGGTCCTTGGTCTGATTTCAACTTCAGGTCTTGTTGGCTGTAAAAAAGATTTCGATCACACTCCAAGTTCAGAAGATGAAAAAGCACTTTATACTTACGGCGCTCTTCTTGCTCAAAGAGTAAATCCACAACAACTTCAGTTAACTGAAGGCGAGATGCAATCTCTAGTTCAAGGTCTTTGGGACAATTATAAAGGTAATAAAGAGCGCGTTGCTGTTGCTGATTACCGTATGAAAGTTCAAGAAGTTCTTGAAGGTCGCTTTAAGAAAGCCATCGAAGGCAATAAAGCGAAAGGTTCTGAGTTCCTTGAAAAATTCGTCAAAGAAGAAGATGCCAAAAAGACTGAGTCGGGCCTTGCATATAAAATTCTTAAAGCAGGTGAGGGCGCAAGTCCTAAGCCGGACGATGTTGTTAAAGTTCACTACACTGGAACTCTAATTGATGGGACGGTTTTTGACTCATCTCGTGAATCAGGTAAAGAGCTTGAGATTCCACTTAATAGAGTGATTAAGGGTTGGACTGAAGGGCTACAAATGATTGCTCCAGGTGGTCAAATTAAGTTAGTTATTCCTGCTGAGCTTGGTTATGGTTCTGCTGGTGCTGGAACAATTCCTCCTGAATCAACTCTTGTCTTTGACGTAGAGCTGATCGAAGTAATGCAGCCAGAAGCGAAAGCTAAAAAGTAGTTAGAGTTAAATTTATTTAATTAAGCCCTGCATTTGCGGGGCTTTTTTGCGTCCAGAGTTTACATAATCCTAACAGATGGCTGATTATATCCCGTCTTTACTTCACTATGCTTAAACATTCCCTCAAAAGGAGGAACTAAATGAAGGCTCTATTGATGTTAATTGCACTTTTAGGTGCTAGCGCTCTTTATGCCACAACTGACTCTGATAAGATTGTTGGAGAGTTTGAAGAAGCGGCTGAGAAGGTTGGTAATAAAGTGAAACAAGGTGTTCGAGCTGTTAAAGACTCAACCTGTGAGCTTCATAGCAGTAAGATTGAGTGTGCAGCTGAAAAAGCTAAACATAAAGTCCAAACCGCTGTCGAAGATGTAACTGAAGAAATGAACTAAAAAAAAGGGCCTCTCTCGAGGCCCTTAATTTTTCTATATAAGTTTTAAATTATAGAGAAGCAGATGGCTTGAACCAGCATAGTGGACGAGTACCATCTTGGTAACCATCAACACGCATGCAGTAACCAGTGTTCGCATCAGTTGAATCTGGATCGATTGAAGCATCTTGATCACAGATCGCACCAGCAAAATAAGTATCTAGACGACACTGAGCAGCTGGGTGATTGTGGTTTGTTGAAGAAACAACAGCACGATCAGGAGTTGTGAAAGATACAGGATCAGACCCTGTGCGAAGTGAGTTAAGAAGTTTAGCAAGAGCTTCACCGGCCATAGCGCCACGCTTACACATTGCGATCTCTTCTGCGTTAGCAAAAGAAGCTTCACAACGAGTAGTTACGACTTCTGGAATTTCCATTTGTGCAACAACAGCTTGGTTATCTTCAGACTCCATGTATTTACGCATACACTTTGAAGTTGCGTAGTAGTCAGACTGACCTTCGTTTGAAGCCCATGATGAACCCCAAATTGAGCCTTTCTTAGGAGCGCCACCAATGTGGTGTCCAAGTTCGTGACAAGCAACGGCAGCAAAAGCATCAGCAGTTGCTTCTACGTGACGAGCTAAACCACCAAACATTGTGATTTTCCAAGTGTTGCCTGACTGTTGTGCGTAAGCATTAACAGTTCCGTCAGACCATTTGCGAACAACACTAAGTTGCTTGCCGCGAGCTGCGAAGTCAGGAGTAAAGATAGCTTCGATACGATCAAGAACACTGTTAAATGTTGCTTCATCAATTACGCTATTAGCGTTCTTGTCATTAACACCAATGTGCATAGTGTTTTCTTCTGCGATACCTGTGTGGCCATTTTCTGAACAAGCTTGAACGCTTGGTCCGTAAGTGAGCACTGTTAATAGTGCAGCTAGAACTAGTTTTCTCATTATTTCCTCCGTGAAAATATACTCTTGAGAAGAATCCGTTTTTCTCTTAGTAGAAACTTTCTAAAATGATCACTCCCCGAGTTCAGGCCGTCTATTTTTTTGTGGCAAAACAATGTTTGATGTAAGCTTTTATTGGTTTTGTGTTAGGAAATAAGTTAAGCGTTTTTATAAGGTAATTCTTAAGTATGTATAAACTTATAGTGTTCATTCCAATCGAAGCAAAAGAGTCAGTTAAAGAGGCAATGTTTAAAGTAGGTGGCGGAACCATCGGCAACTACGATTCATGCTGCTTTGAAGTTTTAGGCACGGGTCAGTTTCGTCCTTTAGAAGGCAGTAACCCAGCTATAGGAGATCATCATCAATTGGAGTTCGTTAAAGAGGTTAGGGTTGAACTTGTTGTAAAGGACGCCATAATAAAAGATGTCATCGCCGCTATGAAGACCGCTCATCCATACGAAAGTGTTGCTTATGATGTCATTCGCCTGGAGGATTTTTAATGAAAACATTAATCGCCGTACTTTTGTTAGCTTCTGCAGCTTGTTGGTCCCAGGATCAAGTTGATCAGACTAAGCCTCAACGTACACCAGAGACGAGGGATCAAAGGCGAGAGCGAATGCGTGCTCAGATGCGAGAGCAAATGAAGGAGTCGCGTAGGATTTTACAGCAATTTCTAAGTGATGACATGTTCACTGATATGCGAAAGCAGTTTGAACAAATGATGGATCAAGTAGATGGCGGCAGTTTAGATGGCTTTGACTCTTTTTTTGATGATGATGCCATGATGAAGCTTTTTGGTGGAGATAGAGGGACAAAAGCTTTTGGTGCTCTTGGGACAGGTCAAAGTCGATGGATTGAAACTCCCAAGGAGCGTATTCTGATTTTGAAGCTTGAGATGAGCAAGGACACACCACTTGATTTTAAAATTGAAGAAAACAAACTGACTATAAGCGGTCAGGTGGAACGTAAATCCAATAGAGGTATCTCAAAACAGAGCTTCACTAAGATTTTTCAGATTCCAGTTGATTGTGACCCGAGTGCGGCCAAGTTTGAAAATAAAGACGGTGAAGTTTTGATTAAGTTCCCAAAGCTTGTGAGCAAGGATCAAAGGCGACCGGTTAAGCCAGATAGTTCTGATACAACAATATAACCTATTGAAAAACCGATAAAATCCCTTCACTCAAGTTTAGAGTCTTATTGTCCGACAAGTTAAGGAGGACAAAGGACTCTTTTATGAAAAAAATAGTTTGTTTATTATTTTTAGTATTTGTTGCCGTGAGTGGCAGGGCCAATGCGTCTGATAGCGCTGTTATGAACCTTGATCACCCACTGCGAGAGATCTCAGTCATAGCCAGCGAGACCGGCTATTACCCAGATGCGCCGATTGCCTTCGTTGGTGAGCGAATCAGACTTTTTGTAACGACAACTACTGAAGAGAAACGCTGTCTGCTATTACCTGATAAAAAAGTTTTTCTGAGTATGGAGAAAGGCAAAATTGATGAGGCTGAATTTGTAGCCAGTGAGCCTGGAGTCTATAAATTTCATTGTCCCACAGGAAAACTCAAAGGTTCACTTACTGTCTTTCCTCATCCTGCCGATAAGAGACGTGAACTGGCTTCTGAAGCAGAAAGCCGTGTTAAAATATGGTTTCCAAAAGATAGACCACAGGATTTTTAAAAATGTCGAATGTCTTTCAAGATGCAATTAAAACCTTCTTGTAGCCCATCGGGGACCTGCTTGAAGATGAAAGCATCTCGGAAGTCATGATTAATGGACCGTCTGAAATTTTTGTCGAACAAAAAGGTCTGGTTCATAAAGTTCCCAATGCATTTCATAACGAAGAAGCTCTAACGGCCGCCATGCGCGCCGTCGCTCAATCTGTAGGTCGTGTGATCGATGCCGATAATCCAAGACTTGATGCCAGACTTCCAGATGGCTCACGTATTGCTGTAGTTATTCCACCAATGGCGAAAAATGGTACCACAGTAGCGATTCGTAAATTTAGTAAGGAAAAGCTTGGACTCAAAGATTTAATTGAATATGGCTCACTATCGCAAACGGCCGCAAGATTTTTAGATTGCTGTATGTATATCGGTAAGAATACTTTGGTGTCCGGCGGTACTGGTTCAGGTAAAACCACAATGCTTAATGTGCTTGGTTCTAGAATGCCAAAAACTCAGCGACTGCTTATCATTGAAGACTCTGCTGAACTTCAAATTAAGGCCGAACACGTGGTTCAGTTTGAAACAAGAAAAGGCAATCCTAAGATGGGCGTCACCGAGGTTACCATTCGTGACCTTGTTGAATCGGCCCTTCGACTTAGACCTGATCGTATTATTGTAGGGGAAGTTCGCGGTATGGAAGCATTGGATCTTCTTAATGCCATGGGCACAGGTCACGAAGGATCTATGGGGACAGTTCACGCCAATACTCCAATAGATGCTTGTACCAGACTAGAGACCCTATGCCTTATGGGTGAGACTAGAATTCCACCAGATGCGATTAGAAAAATGGTGGGCTCAGCCTTGCAGCTGATTGTTCAATGTAATCGCTATCACGACGGTGGAAGAAGAACATCTCATATTTCAGAAGTTCTTGGAGTTGATGCCAACGGTAATTATATTGTGAAAGATATTTTTCGCTGGGTACAAACTGGGAAAGATCCAGATACTGGCAAGTTTATAGGTGAGATGGTTCCGTGTAATTACGTTCCAACATTCTTTGAAGAATTCGTTGCCAATAAGCTTCCCTTTCCAAAGAGCAACTTTGCTTCGCCCGATTGGTATAAGAAGCTTAAGCTTGCGGCCTAATTAATTCATCAAGAAGTTATAGGCCCTGTCATCCATGAAATAATCAGAACCATTGCTTAGCTCAATCGCCCAAACAATATTTCTCACTTCACGTTCACGAAACTGCTTAAGTCCATTTTGAAGACGTGTAAGTTTAATATGATTGGAGAGTCGATCATAAGCTTCACTTGAGCGATATTCAAAGCGCTCAACATGCATGACAGATTGATCTTGTAATGCAATCTTCTTGGCTTCAAATTTAATCACCCAGGCCATTAGCGTCGAAGCCTCTTCAATCAAGTCATCGTTCTTTGGCAAGGCCGCAAGCACATCATCATAAACGGCTTGTTCAAAAGTGCGATCATCTTTTTGAAAGGCAGAGGCTTCCAGCATTGCACTTGGTAAAGCTTGAGCTAAAGTTGTTTTAATATGGGGAGCTTTTGTATTGTCATCTAGCTTGGCAGCTAGTTTATAAAGTCTGCCAATCATATACTCATTAAAGTCTCCAGCTTCCATGAAACGATTAAGTGCCGCGCGAGACAGGCTGATCAACTCTTCAGAGCTCTTATATTTTTCACGAAGCTGAGTCGCGATATCAATATACTTTAGGAGTCCATCAACACCTTTTGCTCTTAGACTTTGGCTCAGGGCATTTCTGGCGTCGGTGATCTTTGGTGCGGTTAGCTCTAGTGCCTCAAGCTCAGAAAGCTTACTATAGCTTAATGAGAGGTGCTTGATATCTTTAACCATGACGAGAATATCGGGGTGATTCATCGATACTTGGTCAAGTTCCTGCTGGTTAAGATTCTTTCCATCAAGATGTTCGCTGATAAGCTTTTGCGAGCGTTCATTGAGATTCCAGATATCGGTAGGAGATGGATCAATACGACCATTGTTTTGTTTAACCGCCATGGCGATTTCGTATTCTTTAATCTCTTCCATTTGCATTTCAATCTTTAAGCGAGCTTTAAGAGCATCGAACCAACGAAAATAGACATCAGTTCCCGACTCTGTATGAGAATGGGGATAATTTTGTTCTTTCAGCCAAGTTCCAAATTGTTCTCTTGATTTAACAATTCCAAGTCGTTGGTCGAGGAGATGCTTGAGTACACGCGATTCTTCCTCTTCAACGCGCTTGTACCATGCATTTTCAGTCGCATTAAAGAACTGTCTTCTTTCGTTACGACGCAGGCCCTTGAGATAGTGCTTTTTTAATAATTCGAAATAGGCCATTTGCTTTAGGCCGATATCAAATTTTTCTTGCGCCCAGTTTCGCTCGAGTTCTTTATATTGATTAAAGTTTTGATCAGCTTGTTTGAAAAGATCCTGCTTCGTTGAATCTGTCATTTTTGAAGCAATAATATAATCAATCACGTCACCGTTCGTGCGCATTTTATCGCCCATGCGTAGGGCCATGAATGCGATAAGTCTTGGCTCTGACTGTGCCATAACCTTAGAGCTGAGTGTTCCAAGTAAGCATGAAAGAGCGATGAGTCCTACGAACAGTCGTTTCATATCTTATTCATCCCCGTCAAAGAGGTATTCTTCATTGGTATTTCTGCCAGAGTTGCCAAAAGTATAAGTCATAGAGACGCCAAAAGTGAGTTCACTTCTGTCTTGATTGAGATGATCAATCCAGCGAACCTCAGCGCCTGCTGAGAGATTTCTTGTAAGTGCAGTTTTCACACCAAGGCCAAGTTCTCTAACTTCATTTTTAATACTGTTGTATTCAATGACGACATCAGTTGTTTCACTAACTCTAATCATGCCTCCAATAGTGTAGGCAAAATTACTATTTTGGTGGCGAGGGTTATTTGAAAATAAAATGGCTTCGGCCCAGCCAACTAAGAAACCGTCTGTGGTCTCACCGATGAGGCCAATACTCGTTTTTGTTTCCGCTCCATTGCCAGTACCGCTGTGGCCAATTCTGGCGTGTGAGGCAGTGAGTAGCCAATGATCAGTTAACATTTTAGAGAGACGAACTGAAAGTCCATCAATTTTACCAAGCTCTAAATCTCCAGCACCTGATTCGAACGCCGAAATCTCAACTTGATCAAAAATACCAAAGAGACCCTCTTGAAGATCGACAGTGAAACCATAGACCTCTTTAATTTCTTGCAGATCTTGCATCGGATTATTTTTAAATAGCGGCATCGCTTGGACTTTTTGCCCAAAGGCCATGGGCTGTTTACCAATAACCATGGCGATAGGCTTGCCGCCTACATCGCGAATCTCAATATAGGCTTCCTTGATAAATTCGCCCAATTGAAATTGCTCGTTGAGTGATAGTGAAGAGTCTTCAAAAAGCGCATCAAGTTTTGTAGTGATGACTGCTCTAACTTTTTCTTTGAATCCAACTGAAAGAGAAACGTAAGAACCACTGAGATAAGCATCAGCTTGGCCATCTGTTGAGCCGCGAGCAAATGCGTTGACTTCACCTTCGATGCCAATATTAAAGTCTCCGCCAAGCAAGCCTGTGTCTTGGGCAAAAACATTTGATAGAGGAGAACTTAGCATTAGTCCGAGAGTTAAAATGGGTAGGGCACGTTTCACGGCTACTCCTGCGAGATAGAATTAAAAGATAAACAATAATAGCGCGTAGCGTTAAAATATCAGGCCAGTGTGTAAGACTTACATAGGCTAAGCGTTGACAGAGTGCTTAAGTCATTGAAATGATAAATCAAATTACTTTCAAAGGAGAACCTATGTTCTTGAAATCATTGGCCATTCTGGCAAGTCTTCTCGTTTCTAGTGCGGTTTTTGCGGCACAGTTTGATATCACTAGCCCTTATAATGTTCGTGTAGAGCGTGAGATGCAGGCTCAGGCCTTCTTTACTGACGACTCTGGAACTCGCATTGACGTCACCGGCGAAGCAACCTTTTCGACTTCAGAGTCTTACCCACAATACTCTAATGGTCGTTTCTTGGTGCGCCTACCTAACTTTGGTTATGGCACGACTCACTCTTTTACTGTTTATGCCAACTACACTGATGATGCGGGTGTGACTTACTCAGCTCAAAAAAGAGTTCAAGCAGATCTAACCCCAGATTATATTAATATTCAGGGACCAAGCTACGTCGCCTCGAGATCATCGGCCATGTTTAGAGCAGTTGGTTATTATAATGGTCGCTCTGCCGATCTAACGAATCGTGGTTCTTGGTTTGCGATGCATGGACGTATGAGTGGCAATGGTTATTACTGGGCACCACAAGTTATCCCTGGCAGAGGCACAATCTATGACAATATTCGCTTCAACTTTGCAGCTAGATCAACGTCATACTCAGTATACGTACAGTAAAAATTGAGCCTTTGGAGCAGCTTTAAAAGTTTCTTCTCTCACGCGCCTTCATACTCAACCTTTTTAGAGCTTGGGTATAAGGCGCGAACTTATAATGGCGATTTCATTTTTTCTCGCTCTTACGACTATTGCTTCGTCAACATTCATCAAGGTGTTGAACCCCATAATAAAAAATTTGGCCACCTCATAGACTTCGAAATTGAAGATGCATGCATCATTATTTCCTTTAAAGAAGATACGATGCTTAAGCGAAAGCAGATTGACCAAATTAGAGAACTTTTTGATTTTGTCTACGAGCGCGAAATATTTTTGTTCTGTATGAACAAGAATATGGACTTTAACGATGAGTCAGTATCAAAGATAGCGAGAGATCTTCACAGCTTACTAATGTCTTCCTGATAATTTTTAAGGAGAGACTCGTACTCGTTCAGTAAACTATTTATATTATCCATAATAACACTTTCTTCTAACTTGGCGCCAATTGCTCCAAGCTCTGGTAAGCCGTAGCTTCCAGCGTTGCCAGCGAGTTTGTGACCAATTTTCTTAATGCCCTCAAGATCATTTGAAGAAACCAGTGAACGCAGCTCTAGAAGCTCCTTTGAGCGGTTCTCAAGATAGCCTGGAATGAGCGGGAGAAGTTCTTCAGGGATGTTTTTTAGAGATGAGATAGGAGTGCTCCGCGTAAAAATTAAAATGAGAATACTTAATACTTGTTATTGCTCCATTTTCTGTCAACGATTACAATTTAATTTATAATTGTTTGTATATTTGTTCCTAGGAGATCGGCTTGTCTAGAGCGACCATTCTGTTAATTGATGATGATCCTGATCTTCAAACGTTGCTTGAAACAGTCTTAACTCCGACTTATGCACTCTTTCATGTTGATAATTTGAAGAACGCTAGAGACTTTATCAACCGAAGTGTACCAGACCTAATTTTATTAGATGACGAACTTCCCGATGGTCGCGGCATTGAAATGTTTAATAATTTGAAAAATGTTGAAGGTGCCAGACAGACGCCAATTCTCATGCTGACAAAAAAAGGTGCGGTTGAAAATAAAGTGGCTGCCTTTGAGTTGGGTGCGGAAGATTATATTACAAAACCATTTGAACCACTTGAAGTGATGGCAAGAGTTCAACTGCGATTGAAGCATAAAAAAACAGACTCATCGAACTCTGGTTCATCCAGGTTTGATGATCTTGAACTTGATGTTCCAATGAGTAAGGCTTATCTGCATTCTGGTGAGTCTAAAAATGAAATAGACATGACCCCAATTGAGTTTAAAATTCTTTATTTGCTAGCTTCAAAAAAAGGCGAAGTACTTTCAAGAAGAGATATTCTTAAGGAAGTTTGGGGTGAGTCTCAACATGTGATTGAAAGAACAGTCGACCAACATGTAAGTAAAATCAGAAAAAAACTTCAAGAGAGCACTTATACAGTTAGATCGGCGCACGGTCGCGGCTATGCTTTTGTGAAAAATATCTAATGTCTAGAAAAGCACTATTTTTAACAGATAATAACGTTCTTGGAGATGTCTTCGCAGCTAATTTAAAAGCTTATGTTGACCTCCATGTTGAAACGGTCGATTCACTTGAGAACTTTCAGGCAAATGCGTCGGGGCCGTGGGACCTGTTCATATCGATTTCTATGATTACGGAACAAGATGCTGCTAAAGAGGCTTACGGGATTGCTCAAGGAAGCAATAAAGATACTCCTTTTATTGTTGTAGGCCAAAAAAGTGAGCTGAGTAACGCTAGTGAGGTTGTCACCGTTGCCGGCAATTTAGATATTAAGTCTTTGGTTAAGACTGTGGCCGGTATTTTTAAAATTAGCGCTAAGGATATGATGGGTATTGAGGTACCAGAGCATTTCCCAATGCCAATAAAGTTATTCCAATACCTAGATAGTGCTCCATGCGATGTTTTCGTCCAAACGAATAAGAACCCCAAGGTGCCAGAGTTTGCCAAAGTCTGGGAGAAAGGCGTTATCAGACGCCATGTCATTAAAGAATATATTGATCGTGGAATTGAATTTCTCTTCGTTCCGGCCGCTGATCGTTTAAAGGTCATCAATATCGCCTCCACTCAGGTCGTAGAGGCCCTTGATAATCCAGAGCTCTCTAAAGAAGAAAAGCTTGATCTACTCGAGCAAGGCTTTGAAGTTGTAGCGGCAAGATTAACGGATAATCCAAAGGTATCGGCCGAAGTTGTAACCATTTCAAAAAAATGTATTGAACAGGTAACTGAAGTCATTAAAGAGTTCCCAAAACTAAAGTCACTGCTGGCAGGCCTAGCAGAAAATAAATCCCGCTATCTCTACTTCCACTCGATTCTAGCAACCTATATTTGTAATCACGTTGTGAAGTATATTTCTTGGGGTGGTGAAGGTCACAGCGAGAAGATTTCTTTTGTTTTATATTTTCACGATATCTTTCTTGTTCCTATTTATAACAAGTACCCTCAGTTTAAATTTGAAGAAGAATTGGTTTTTAATAACCTACTGACTGATAAAGAAAAAGAAGTCGTTGTCGGTCATGCTCGTATGGCCGGAGAACTGGTAAAAACCTTCCCAAGAGTTCCTATGGGAGCTGATGCTATTGTGACTCAGCATCACGGTGTTACGTCAGGTAGTGGGTTTACGCTAGATTATCGCGATGATGTCTCTCCACTGGCGAAAGTGATTATCGTCGCAGAAGCTTTTGTAGACGAGATTATTACGGTGAAAGACGATGGTGGCACACCTGATCGTACTGCGATACTGGCAAGTCTTCGCGCTAAATTTCCAAGACATACCTATATCAAGATAATCGATAGCTTAGAAAACCTTCCAATTTAACCCTTAATTGCTTTTATCAAAATAAGCATCGGCTCTTTGAAATTTCCCACGTTAAAGGGAGCTTTCATTTCATTAAGTATTCGAATAATTGAAGTCATATTGACTTTACTTGCGGCCAACTGATTCACAAAATAATGAGCAGTGATAAAAACACAGCTTACAGTTGTCAGTTTGTTGGAGTTTAGTTTTGCCGGAAAACCCGTACCATCCGGAAGTTCGTGGTGCTGTTCAATAATAAATTCTGCATCAGAAAAACCTGAGAAAAAGTTTGCAATGGCCGCAGCTTTTCTGGGATGTTCGCGGTAGTTCGCCTGAGCTTCTTCAGGATACATCTCCATATCGGGATGATCAAAGCTTCCCAGCCTGAGCATTTCTTCTTGCTCTAGGTGGGTGTCATGAATAAGAGCTGCTAGTCCTAATTTCTTTTTAGAGAGATCTGAACTCCAGCCTAGACCTCTACAAATAGCTTCACAGAAATAAAATATTAATATGCTTCTTTCAGCACTATCACGATGGGCGAAAGGAAAGCTTTGAAGCAGCTGTGGGAAGTCTTGATAAGAACCATAGGTTTCATGAACTGAGGTAATGATTTTGTCAGCAAGTTCAATAACACCTTCATTGACTCCAATCTCTTTGACGAATTGCTGTAGAATGAGCGCGCCTGAAATCTGACTTTCAAGCATTTTTAAAGGAGGAAGCTCTCTGGATAAATTATTCATAACTCTTTTAAGAGAGTTTTCTAGAAATTGTAGGTGCTCGTCTTTTTTTAAATATAAGAATTTTATATTTCTTTTTGATAGGTCTTGGATGGCGGATTGTGAGTAAGGAACATCTTTTGAAAAGGCTTTAATAAACTTGGTTCGAGTCAGTTCAATAAAACAATCAAAAGGAATTTTATCAAAGAGGTAGAGGTTTCTAAGTTTGATCGGTAAAAAATCAGCTCGGTCGACCTCAATAACTGATTGCTCAAATTCTTCTTTTTTTGCCCAGTTCAATGATTTTTGAATGCACTCTTTAAATCGAATGATGTCATAAGGTTTTTCAAAAATATCCATGGTTTCACTTTTTAGATAAGTGTCACCTTTAATACGATTTTTTAAGACGTGAGCTTCACCGATAAAAATGATTGGTCGGTCGCCACTATTTTCAATAACATTTTCGGCCAAGGACATTGGGTCTTCATCCTTCATTCCTGCGTCAATAAGGATGAGCCCAAATGGACCTTCAAAGGAAAGAAACTCAAGCGCATCTTTAGTGTTTAAAACACACATCAATTCAATTTTTGAAAAGTGACTAGCGAAGATTTTATGTAATAAGGCCCACTCTTCTTGATCGTGGCAGACGAACAAAGCTTTCAATGATGCTCCAGTCTTTTTTAAAAAACGTTCAACTTAAAGACCTGCTCATTATAGGTGGTGACGCCAAATTTCTCAAATTGATGAATTATCCACGTAAGTTTTTATTTATGCGCTGCTGGCCCTAGGTAGCCATTCTTTCCACTCTTTGGGGTCATCCCTTCGTATTTTAAGACATAGACCGGGTGACCAGGAAGGTTGTTTAGGAGTTCGTAAAAGCCTCATGCCCATTTGTTCGGGCGTTTTGTTGGCTTTTTTCAAATTACAGGGATGGCAGCAAGCGACGACATTCTCCCATGAAGTTCTGCCACCTTTACTCTGTGGGATGACATGATCAAAGGTCAATTTATGAAGGGGAAACTTATCAGTGCAGTACTGACATTGAAAATTATCTCTTAGGAATAAGTTGAACCTCGTGAATTTCACGTGTTGATTATTTTTGTGGCGAGCAAATAGCTTGATGATTTTTGGTAGGTTATAGGCTTGTGTGACTGTGCGAACTTGTTTGTCGTTGTATTCTTCAACGATTTCAGCTCGATTGGTAAGAATCAATATCATGGCCTTTTGCCAAGAAACGATCCTCACTGGAAAGTATGTATTATCCAGCAGTAGGGCCCGCATACGCGCAACTCCTTATCTCATCAGCACATCCGTCTTAGTGTGCTCAATATAATGATATCATAAGCTTACTTATGAGGGATCTTACAAATTCTCATTAGGCAAAGGTGATCAGGTTTGTCGCTAAATATCTGATTTTATGAAGTTGCTTAGAGCATTGACGAGGGTCTCGTTAGGTTTAAAACTGGCGTGATAGGGACGTGGGTAAGTTGAGTTAAGTGCTAGCGTTTGCGCACCAAGAGATCGGCCAAGGTCAATTGTCTTTGTCGCATCAAGCAGCTCATCGTGACGATGAATAATCATCAGGGATTTATGACTTGGTAGTCTTTTAGGTACAGGCAGATTCTCCTTGATACTTTTGTACATTCCAAGTGGAAGAGTTCGAGCACATCTATATTCTGGCTTATTAAAACTTGGAATAGGTAGTCGATCAGGTAAATAATCTAGATAGGCTAAAAAGCGAAAGAGGCTCTTAAAGTAAAAAGCAGGGGAAAGCATTATTAAACATCCAACTTCTTTGTTATTTTCATTGAGTGCATTAATCAGTAATGGAGCACTAATTGAGTAACACAAAACCATTGAGTTCTGATCAAGGGAAGCACACCACCGGTTAGCATCAAGCTCCCATCTGTGCCAGTGATGAGAAGTCATGTTTAAAAGCTTTGGGTTTTTGTGATCATTTAATGAATGAATAACCGGGTCAAAGCTTAAGGCTTTGGCAAGTGGAAGCATGGCCGTAGGCTTTAAGTTAAGTCCATGAAAGAGATGTAGCTTCATTCTGGATCGACAGGATCAATGGGATCGAGGTGAAGCTCTGTAATTTCCCCCCAGTCGCTGCCATTTTTTGAGGCAGATAACCGGATAGCAAGTGGAAAATCTTGGTTAAGGGCTTGATAGATTGATTGGTGGTATGGATCTTCATCATCCTTGGTGAAAATGAAACTAACTTCACCAGGTCCCATTTGATTTTCTAGCAGCGGCTTAATGCGTTTTAATAGAGTTGTTCTTCTGCCAAAACTCTGTCTTTTTTCAACATGCCAGTAAAGGTAGGAAGCGGCTTGATCGAGCTTAAACTCTAGGACAATGCTGCCATCTTCTTGTCTTCTTACTTTTGCTTCCTTGAATGTCATATTGTGATCATAGTCGAGATTTGGGCCGGGTTGGTCAAAATCAAGATCTCTTCTAAGTCGTAGAGTTAAATCACTGACAGGAAGATCTCCGGTAATTTTACGAATGCGACCAAAGGACTCAGGGGCGGATAAATCGACAAGTGTAGGAGTATCAGGAGAGGGCTCCATACTCAGTGTCAGGAGTCGAGTTAACTCTCTGTTGTAATGACGCTGTTTAAATAGCTTTCCAAGGCGCTTGGCCAGAAGCTTTGATTCATCTTTATTAAATTGCTTTGCCGCTCGCTTCCAATGTCTTCTCAGTCTCCACGCATTCCACAACTGTCCACCTGGTTTCATATGTATGTCAGCCAAAAAAAGTGGAATATTACCAACTGTTAAGATCATCCTCTCAAGCGTCCACCAGAATCGATCCGATTTCATACTCCATTGTCCAACTGGAACTCCGTGGGCAATTTCAAGCAAAGGCCACTGCTCTTCTTTTGGAGTTGTTAAAAAACTAGCCAGGCTTGTACCAGGCAGGTCAACTTGGACCGCCGCCTTAACCGGACCGTACCATGCTGGCCGGTCATTTTTTGTATTACATCTGCGGCAGGGTACAGTGCGAGGAAAATTAGGCAATTTTAAATCAAGGCCTGAAATTTCTTGAGTCTCGGCAATAATATTATTTAATTCCTGCCCGCTCATATCGCTATCAGACGCATTCATCTTAATTTGTAAGACGTGTTTATTATTAAGCCACGAGCCATCTTCTTCGAGTGAACTCGTAATTTCATAGCGCTTTTCTTCTCTAGAGCCCCATAAACTATCAAAGCCTCTAACATTGATATTTTTAGATTCAAAAACGGTATAGACTTTGTCGCTCGTCGTGATCTTAGCTTGAGTCAGACTCCATGATTCAACACTTTGTTTTTGGAAAGCTAAGCTTAGCTTCATCTGCGAGCGGCGAAGGTTACGATTAGTGGTGTAGTCTCGTCGCATGACTGGTTGCACGCCACTATCAGAAAGGAGTGAGAGCTTATTTGATTCTTCTAAGCGTCCTTGCGTTGCAAGGAAGTAGGCGCGTTTTGCATTCTCATTTGTTAAGTCGTAATCGTAGACGACATCGAAGCCCCTGGCCGACTCAGTACTTGTTTGAAAACTAAAGGGGATGATATTTTCTTGTATTCCAAGAACGTTTTGACCAAAGACCATGAATCCATCAAAAAGAGTGTACTCCATTCGGGATTGGCCTAGGCCAAGACTTAGTCCATGCTTACGCTCTCTAGCAAATTTAAGTCGAATTTTTTGTTTTTCAAGCTTCAAAGCCGAAACTTTAAATGTTCCAGCAAGATAGGTGGTGAAGCCACTATTGATTTGTAAAAAATCGGCCCCAAGAATTCCAAGGTCGCCCCAACCAAATGAGCCGTCGAGTCTAAGAGTGCCGCCGAGAAGCCAGGAGCTAATCTCGCCAACATCCATGCGTTCGACATTCTTTTCAGTGAAAGGAAGTCGAAGGGGAATGATCAAGGCATTCCACCATTTTCCATAACGTGCGCGTCGCAAGTTTCTCAAGCGGTTCTCAATATCAGTAGGTGCCGTTTCAAGCGATGAGAAGTCTTTTGCTTTTACTTGTCTAAGATTGACGCCTTGAAAATAGAGTTCAATTCCGATGCCTGCATTTAAGTTGGCACCAGGAAAGGGGATATCGGCTTCATCCCATAGACCAATTCTCATGGGAAGTTTAAACGTATCGGCCACTGTGTAGGTTTCGAGTAAATCGCGGTTATCAAAAACTTGTCTGCGAATACTAGTGGATATGTCGAGTCTAGAATTGCCGACTGAAAATAATTCGATATCGGCTAACTCATCAAATAGAGACACGCTAAGACGGGTTGTTTGGTCGGCCCAGTCATCACTGTAATCGCGACTTATGCGAGTGAAAATTGAGTCAGGCCATGAACTTGTTTGAGGCGTTTGCGACTGAGCTAGAGTCTGAAAGCTCAGAAAAGTTGAACAAATTAATAGGACTAAGACTCGTAATATAGACATGGCCATTTTTAACCTGATTTCAAAAACTTGGCCATGAGATTGAAAGTCTTTCAGGGTTTGAATTTTGCTAAGAACGACCGATAAGTCTATTGAATTTGAAGGAGCTCAATTTGCGTTTAGCTTTTTATATTCTCTGGTCCCTGAGTACTGCTTTTTTAGTAGTAATTCCTTATATTTATGAGTTCTCTGGCCGGAATCCTTCTGGTACGTTTCCACTTGATGGTGCTGCTTCGAGCGCGCTTAGACACCGCTACCTTGTTTTTCCTAAAATTCACCACACTCAATACAATCAAGTTCGAAATCATTTAGCAAAGATTCAAGATCAGCTTAGTCATTACGCTTCAACTCCTGGTCAACTTCAGAAAATGCGCGATTCTTTAGTCGATTTTGCAAACCCACTTTCATTCGTGATTATGCCGCCGCTTATGACCAGCTGTGGAGAATTAGTTGATCGCTATAATTCTCACTCCGTAGCTTTAGAGCGAGCGCTTCGAGGCTATTGGCAGCGAGGTGGCGTTCAAAAGTGCACTGAGATTGTCATTTCAATCGTCGACGAGGCATCAGACCCACATCTAGAGTTCAAAGCGGTCAAGCGTGAAACAGGTAGGGTGATCATCTTAAATAATCAAGGTGGTGCACTAGCACAGCTCATCATGTGGCGTGATGATAAAATGAAGCTTAACACAGCTCAGGTTCAGCCTCTTGATCCTGTTTTAGATGTTGGCTCAGGTTTTTCCTCGTTACCAGTTGATTGGCCTAGACTGCAAACACATCGTCAAAACGTGCGTAGTATTAGCGAAATCAGAATTCCATTTGACCCCTATATTAAAAACTCGCTTATTGAGCGAGGACAATCAGATTGGTCGTGTGGAGCTCAGTTACTAGGATTAAAATATCGCGATTCTTGGGGGAGAACGGCCACCGCCCAGTGGTGTTATGGTGATACGTTTCCTAAAGTATTGGAGAACGATCATTATTATGCTTATCGAATAGAGGAGTCCATATGAGGATTCTTTTATGCCTGCTTCTGGTGACGGTTTCAACACAGTTAAGGGCACAGTCTTGGCTGGATGTATTTAATCGCTATCGGGTCGCTCAAGCAGCGGATTGGCTTGCACCTATTAAAATTCCAAGAAGTGATCTAAGACCTTTTGTTACTTTGGCACGCAGAAGCCAAGCTTGCTCAGATTGTCGTGTCGAAACGCTCGGAGATACCGGACGATTTGCACTGGCCATGCAAGGTCAGGGGACTAGAAAAGATATTGAAGCAGTCAGAACACCCAAGGGGGAAACATTACTTACTGCCAGGGATATGGAGTTTCTGCGCGCTCACGCCTGGGATGGAGCCGGGAAAGTTTTTATTGGGTCAACCACCCATACCCCTTCTGTCTCACCACAATCATTAGTTATGGGATTGGTTTCACAAATCGGCGTGCGTGGGCATCCGATAGCTATCGGCTTTGGAAATGAAGACGAGGATCGTCTGCTTTGGGGATATAGGCTCTTACCTATTTCTGCCAGTGATGTACTTGAGCCAATTGTGAGAGATGGCAGACTTGTTTATCCTGTCATTCTTAGATTTAATTTATATTTTCATGAGCCAGTGGAAGACGTGTCTTTGAGTCCTTATGATTTTCAAAGCGGCAAAGATATATCATTTCCTTCAAAGATTAGACTTGGGAAAAGTACGAGTGGCCTAACACTTAAGGCGGAGTTTACTTTTGATCAACCAGTCGTCATATCTCAAAATGGATATCAAGCTCAAGGTAATGGTCGATTGTTAGATGCAGGAAAGTGGCTCGAGCAAAGCCCTATCAAGCACCTTTGGGTTGCGACACCCTACGGCTCGAGTGCATCAGAGCATCCGGCCCTATCTCCCAAAGCACTCAACTTGATCCAAGATGGTCGATGGAATGCACCAGAACTTACAAAGCGACTAACAACTTTTGTAAGTCTCAAAAATGTTTACGAAGCATTTCCTTGGCTGGAGGGAGTTAACTTAGAATCATTTAAAGATGATCAAGATGGAATTAGGATTCTTATTGCAAAAAAAATTGAGAATGCTTTTTACCGTAATAAAATTCCGGTAAAGCTGTGGAGTGAATCAATTTATATTCCAAGAACAAATCAAGAATTAATGTCACTTCGAATTACTTTTTATGGTAATTATGATCAATCAAAAGTCCTCAGGATATTTGAGAGACTGGGCATGAAAGTCGATATGAGTGATGCGATCAATTAAATTGAAACTGCTAGTTCGCATGAAAGACGAGAGCGTTTCTTCGTACAAGACATTTGTTTTATTTTAGCCTCTTCATAACCCTCGATACCTTCCATTATTGGAGCGTAAAGCCTGCCAAGAGCTGTGAGTTCTTCTTTTGTTAAACCTTCGATATTCACATGAAGCTTGTGTTTACCTTCTTTCTTATAGGGTAAGTGGGCCATCTCAACCTGTGTGACTCCTTCGAAAGAAAGCGGGGAGACAAGAACAATTTGTCCGTCCTTGAGGATGAGTTCACCAAGTTTTGTCTTTAGTGTATTGAGCTTTTTTCCAGGCGAGCTCTCATCTTCAATATGATCTGCAAGCTTGTCATATACGCCCCAAATAGCCTTTGATCTTTTAAAGTCAGAAGCGATCTTGTAATTTTTTTCGACTGCAATATCTTCTTGTGTATCTAGTGGTGAGGCTACGCTTCGAGTGAGCTTTTTTGGCCAAGGAGTTGAGACCATACTATGCAGTGAAGCTACGCTTAATGTGCATAAGAATGAAGAGGCAGTAAATAAGCAAATCATTGAGACTTTTTGCAAAGGAACTCCTTTTATTGTCCTATTCATAGAGATGCAAGGCTGGGGCCTAAAAGTTGACCTATTTGAGAGGACTTGGAGTGTCTATTAATTAGGCGGCCGTCACTTGAGAGGCAAAGCTATTCTAGGCAATTATGCCACCTAAGGTTACAATAGAAGCATATGCAGCAAGGTAGCTCTAAGCCTAAAGAAGCCCATCAGCTCACTTTAGACGACTTAAGAAATATAGGATCTCAACTAGATAAGCGTTCTAGTGCCCATTGTTTGGCCAAATGGTTCCAAGTCACGTTGAATTTACATAACGGTCGCTCGGCCAGTTGTTGTTTGCAGCCTTCAAAGAAGATCAACCGCACTTCAATCGAATCTGATGCAAGTAAAATCTATAATACTCCTGAGCATGTACTCGATCGAATTAAACTGAGAGAAGGTCAGAAAATTAATGACTGTCAGGCGTGTTGGAGTGTGGAGGAAAGTGGCGCGTACTCTGAACGTCATTATAAGTCTGGTGATTCTTGGGCATGGAATCTGTTAGAGCGTGCGGACCTTGACCCAAATGATGTAAAACCGACTTACGTTGAAGTAAGTTTTTCTTCTCAATGCCAGCTGCGTTGTAGTTACTGCAACCCAGAAACAAGTAGTTCAATAGCCCAAGAAGTTGATAAGTTTGGGGCTTATCCAGATAGGGAAACCCAAATGAGTCGACCTGATAGGGTCCGTAAAGGTTCGCTCCCTTGGAATGAGGAGTATCCTAATCAGCTTAACCCCTATATTGAGAGTTTTTGGCATTGGTTACCAACTGTCTATAGCGGGCTTAAGGTTTTTCGAATTACAGGTGGCGAGCCATTTTTAAGTGAGGATACATTTAAGTTTATAGATTATGTAAAGAATAATCCAAATCCAGATATGGATATTCAATTTAATTCTAACCTGTCTTTCCCTGAACAAGTATTTGAACGATTTATGAAAGTCTTCGAGGCAGTTCCACGTTCTCATTATAAGAACGTCGTTTTGTATGCCTCCCTCGACTCATGGGGCAAGCGAGCCGAATATATTCGTCATGGATTACGAACAAATGTCATGATGGATAATATTGATAAATTGTTGACCAAATTTCCCACGCTAGAATTAAGATTTACGGCAACCGTCTCTATCCTCGCAAGCTTCGGTTTGAAAGAAATGTTGCAAGAAATAGCGCGATTAAAAGATAAATGGGGGAGAGATCGAATTCTCGTATCTATTTACCCGCTTGTCTTTCCATCCTTTCAGTCGATTAGTGTGGGTAAGGCTATTGTCGAAAAAGTAATTCAAGAAGCTTATGAGTACGCGAAATCGAAACCCTTTTTGTTTGATGAACGAGAGGTCATGATGTTACAGGCTTTAACAAAAGTTAAAGCATTTGAACCTGTTAAATCAAGTGAACTTCTTATTGATTTTTATCTCTTTTTTAAAGAATATGACCGTCGTAAGAAAACAGATCTGCTTGCCGTTTTTCCTGAATTCGAACAGCTGTGGAATAAAGCCCAAGCTCTCTCCTTATCACAGAAAAACCATCTGCTAGGTAGGGTGTTTAGTGATGATAGTGATCAGGCCGTTAAGGCTTGTTCTGATTTATTTCGTATTAATCAAGGTGATCTAGACTTCCAAATGACCATTGCCAAACGTTTGGTAGAAAAGGACACGCTGACACTAGATTATTTTAAACGATTAAGCGTGGTTCATGCGAAGGTTTATCAGTATTTAACCTCATCAATTCACATTCCAAATTGTGCTGTGTCTATAATTCGTTGTTTAATTTCACTTAACTATAAACATAGCGATATCACCAAGGCCCTTAAAACATCAGTTGAGAATACAACAGATGAAGAGATTTATAATGTTCTAGAGACATGGTTTGATTCTCTTGAAAAAATATATTCAAAGGAAGAGGCAAGTAAGGTTTTTATCGACTTGCTTTGGCTTGCGCAAGAACACCAACGATTAAATTTATGTGAAAGAATTCTTCTTTTTATTGAACAAGAAGGTCTGTCAAGAATCCCTGAAACCTGGCAAAACAAGTTTAAGTTCTTGCATGAAGAGTCTCCGTCAGTGGAATCCATAGTCGAATTAATAGGTGATAGCTCACTAGACTATCTACCTGGCCATATCTTATCGGGATTAAAAAACCAAAAGACTATTGTTGATGTTCTTACTCTATGTCTTCGCTCCGGCGTAATCACAGATGTAGTGGTCAGAAAGTTTGAACGAAATAAAACCTTTTTTGACCATTCGGTTTTAGATGGGATTACACCAGCATCCTGCTTTGAATATGCGAGAGTGGCCAAAGTCTTAGAGCTTGATGAGCAGTTGCTTGAGACATTCTTAATCACCATGGAATCTTGGACTCCTAAAGAGATTGCCAGCGCATTTGCACAATTTAAGATTGCTAAGATTGACTGCCCTCCTCAAACTATTATCAAGCTTATCACCACTTGTGCAGAGCAAATATCAAAACTGGAGTGGACATGGTTAGAACAGGCTATTGCTCTTGCTGGAGTTGAGGAGGTACTGCTTGAACTCGACAGTCAGTTCGTCTTGTCAGACAAGTTAAGCCAGTGGCATTTAAGCTTGCTTGATCACCTTGTTTTGAATCATATGGTAGGTGATCTCACAACTCATTCAACATCAGCTGCTCTGTTAAAGTCGAATCATCAAAAGCTTGATCCTATTTCGTGGTGGAATGCACTCTGTAATGAGAAAGACGCAAAGCTCGGATGGGCACTGTACAAACTCGCTCCACCTTTATTTGAAATTGGTCGCTACGATCATCCTCTTGATGCTTCATCTTTTGCAAATCGCTTTAGTATTATTGCTCAAATTAGGCAGCGAACTCGTCTAGACAACTGGAGGGATATATTTTCAAGACTTAATGATGAAGATCGCTGGTTTGTCTTGGACAGTATTTCTTCTTGCTCTGAATCTCTCGCTCTACTAGCGAGCTGGTCACGTAATCTAGGCTTGAACAAAGACCTTGATGGGAGGTTGTTTGATTACTTACGCAAAAGCGAGATGAAGTTTCCTGATCTTGTTAATGATACACCTTGGAATGAGTTAGGTTTATCGACATGGGCATCTTGGGTTAGCATCGACAACTTTCTTCTTGGCCTAAATAGACTTAGCTTCACTGATCAGGCTTATGCACTTAGATTCTTTGATCACACCAATTTATCGCCATCATTCTTTTCATCACTTTTCAATTTAAATGCAATTTTATTGAAGGAGTTTATCTCCTTACACGGTGTCTCAAAACCGTTAGAGACCGCACTATATGACTTACCAGCCGAACAATCCTATGAGTTTTTAAGGGAACTTGATATTCATCATGCCTGGCGCGATGAACTACTTAAGTCAATTGGACAAAAATTAAACGCAAATAAAAGGCAAGACTATATAGTTTGGTGTTTTGAGAACAACTTAGACTTGTATGATCATTTCGTTAAAACTCAATCTCTTTCTGAAGAAGAACTTTGGTCGATCTTATCAGGTACCTCTTCACTTTCTGAGAATAGACAGGCTCGATTATTAGATCTCTTTTCTATGACAAACTCTAATGAGGTAAAAGCGAATATAATTAAAAAAATTATAGATCAGGCTCCAAATCCTACTATCATACAAAATAATTTCGCTTGGTTTGATGATGATCTGCTTCTCCAAGTTTATTGTAAACATTCGAACTTAGATCATTTAGCGCATGTTCTAGCGAACAAAGGGCCAGGTATTGTTTTTAGAAGTTTAGAACTACGAATATCGAGTTATGGTTTAAATTCAATTGATGAGATAAAACACTGGCATTCTCTAGGGATAGAGGTAATTTGTAAGCTTTATCAGCTCAAGCCAATACCAGAACTATGGGAGGATTATTTAGGTTCACTAACAACAGAGGATGCTCTTACACTTTTACGTGCACTCAATAAAGACCAGTTTACACAGGAGTTGGCCGTATCTCTTTGGCCCAACTTGTTAACACAAGGTTCCTCTCGTGTTCATGAGTTTGGTAATTGGCTGCAAGCTGAATTTGGCGCCAGTGAAGTTTTTGCAACTTATTGTGACCATGACATCTATGGTGATTACTCGTTATCTCAGTGGAAAAAAGGTCAAAAAGATTTTGCAAATATAGCTTTTATGCAATTGTTTAAGCGTTTTTGTAGAGGGCCGGACTTTGACTACCTCTTAGCAGAACTTAAAATGATCTACCCTTTACTTGAACCTCATCATCTAGTGTTCACATCTGAAAAAATAAAAACATCAAGGATCGCTGAGGCGATGAGAGTTCTAGCTACACACTTAAATGATGAAATGATTTCAATAAAATTCTTGAACGCGCTATGGTCAGAGCCAAGGCTCAGGATGGAAGCTTTATACGCCTCAGATCGTGAAGGATTATTAAAGTCGCCGAAGCTATTGCCGTGGCTCATGATGCGCCTCTCTGAGCTTTTGATCAAAGACGATCCCATCGCTTGGAATATTGTTGATCTAATTATTTCAAATGACTTAGACAAACAGAAAATTCTGAAACTTCAACAAACAGTTTTAGCCTCGAACTTTCACATGAAAAAGCCGGCTCTTAAACTTTTGAGCTTTGCTAAATCATCTAGCGACTTTAGCTCTTTTTGATAACCCAAGCCTTATGGGGAAGGGGACCTGCAAAGTCCTTGGGTACTGAAAGATAAGTGATTTCTTTGGCATCACAGGCTTCGAGTAGCTCTTCGTCGAATTTAAACTTCTTCTTATTTGTTGAAAAATAGAGAGTTCCACCCACAGATAATCTATCAATGGCAGCAGCGATAAGCCCGGGATGATCGCGCTGAATATCAAAGGCATCTTGCATCTTCTTTGAATTTGAAAATGAAGGTGGATCGAGGAAAATAATATCAAATTTCTCTTTCTCACTCACAAGGTAATCAAGAGCATCGGCCCTAAGTAGTGCGTGTTTTGAGGTGCTGATACCATTTAGTAAAAAATTTCTCTGGGCCCAGTCTAGGTAGGTGTTAGACATATCGACGCTTAGTGAAGACTTTGCTCCACCAAGGGCGGCTTGGACTGTGACGCTGCCGGTGTAACAGAAAAGATTAAGTACTTTCTTGCCGGCCGACTCTTTAAACATTTTTTTGCGTAGAGGGCGATGATCTAAAAACAGACCTGTATCAAGAAAATCAGATAGATTAACCTGAAGCAGGGCCTTGCCTTCTTTGACTTCCATTAGCTTTGTTGCGCGATCGAGTCGTTGGTACTGGGAATCCCCGCGCTGACGCTGTCGCTCTTTGATAAAAAGATCTTTTTCTTGTATTCCCAGCTCGCTTAAAGCAAGTCGGATTTCATCAAGCTGTGTTTTAATTTTGTCAGGGGAGTCTAGCCCTTCGACTGCGCCAATATGAACAACAGCGCAAGGGCCATAAAGGTCGATGGTAAAGGGGTATTCTGGAATGTCGCGATTGATAAGGCGATAAGCTTCCGTTTCTTCAGTCTTTGCCCATTTTTTTAATGTCTTATACTTTTTGAGTATACGGTTTTTTAGTGGAGTATCATTCATTGTTGTTTCCATTGCTCGATCCATTTATGAAGTTGCAGAGCAAGCAATTCTTTGGCCACGACCTTAGAGCCCATGACTTTGAGTTGATTTCTTTTCAGGGACACTTGCATCGTATCTTTTTCTAAAATTGAAATTGTAAGATTGCCCATAACTTTTTTTTCAAGCTGAAGCTGATGTCCTAAAATCCATTTTTCTCTATAGAGCCACGGTAATAGTCCATGTCCAACAAAAATGAGCTGATCTCGCTCAAAGCTTGGATAGAGCTTCATCGGTAGTCAGAGTTCCTAAAGAATTCAACTTCTGGGTTCTTCTCCATGACAAGCTTTAGATCCCATTCAGAGCGAACTGAAAAACACGCTCTGTCTTTTCCGTCATAACAAATATTATTGGCATTATCGCGAATAAATTTATCTTTTGCGATATCATTTTTAAATTTCAGCCATCTCATACCTGTGAAAGGGTAGGATTCATAGGCTGCGTTTACATTGTATTCATCTTCAAGACGATACTTAACCACTTCAAATTGAAGCATACCTACGGCGCCTAAAATTTTCTCATTCACCGTATGTCGAACAAACAGCTGAACAGTGCCTTCTTCAGATAACTGTCTTAAGCCTTTATCCAGCTGCTTGCCTTTAAGAGGGTCTTTGAGCAGGACTTTATTAAAGATCTCTGGAGCGAAGCTTGGGATACCTGTGAACTGTATTTTTTCGCCTTCGGTGAAAGTATCACCAATTTGGTATTTACCAGTATCATGCAAACCGATGATATCGCCTGGTAATGCGATTTCAGCAATCTCTCTGTCTTGTGCCTGAAAAATCATAGGCGTAGCAATCTTAATCTCTTTATCTGAACGGACGTGATAGAGCTTTGCTCCACGCTCAAATTTTCCACTGCAAACACGCATAAAAGCAACTCGGTCGCGGTGTTTTTTATCCATGTTAGCTTGGATTTTAAAAATAAAACCAGTGAAGTTCTTTTCGCTCGGTACGACTGTACGAAGCTCAGCATTCTCATCATAAGGCGCGAGTTTTACTTCGCGTTTGGCCGGGCCTGGTGACATTTCGCTGATGGCATCAAGAGTCTCTTTCACTCCGAAATTAGAAAGTGCTGAGCCAAAAAAGACTGGGGTTTGAATACCTGCCAAGTATTCCTTTGAATCGAGTGGTGAGATAAGCTCTTCGATCATCTCTAGATCACTTTTGAGCTTTTCTAGAAGAGCATCTGGTACGAGTTTTTTAACTTCTGCTGAAGTTAAGTCACTGGCATCAACGACAACTGGGTTGAGTGGATCTTTAGACGCTTTAAAATTTTGAATCTTCTTCGTTCGAAGGTCATAAACGCCTTTGAAGTCGACACCATCACCAATAGGCCACGTCATTGGCACACATTGGATATTGAGAATTTTTTCAAGATTATCTAAAAGCTCAAACGGATCCATGGTGTCGCGGTCAAACTTATTCATGAAAGTTACAATAGGCGTATCGCGCAACCTACACACTTCCATAAGTTTAATTGTTTGAGCTTCCACGCCTTTGGCAGAGTCGATCATCATAAGAACGGATTCAACCGCTGTGAGTGTTCTATAAGTATCTTCGGAGAAATCTTTGTGGCCTGGTGTATCGAGTAGGTGCATAAGGCGGTCGCGGTAGGGAAAACTCATGACAGATGAGCTAACAGAGATTCCGCGCTCTTTTTCAAGCTCCATCCAGTCAGATTTAGCGTAATTTCCCGACTTCGACTTCACCATCCCCGTATCGCGAATGACCTGACCAAACCATAAGAGCTTTTCGGTCATGGTTGTCTTACCAGCATCGGGGTGGGAGATAATCGCGAAGGTGCAACGCTGTGCGTCTGTCATAAAATGCCTCAATCTTTTTTACATGCCTTAGTAACAGGGCCTGTCAATTCAGGCCAGATGAATTACAACGCCTACAAACAAAGGGTCTTTAAATGCGTCTATTTCCAGCTGTCCTCGTGACATTGTTCTTGCTGTGCGCTTTTGGTGCACGCGGTGATGAAGTTTTGCAAATTTTGCATACTAATGATGTTCACTCCTATTTTGATCATGCCCATCATGAACCTAATCGTGGCGGATACGGACGTATTAAAACTCTTATCGAGAAACTGAAGAAAGAAGCTAGCGACAAAGGAATTAAAACTCTTGTGGTTGATGGCGGCGATTTCACAGAGGGTAACCTCTATTATATGGCCGATGAAGGTGTGCGCTCTTTTGAGATGTACGATCTTATCGGTTATGACGTTGCAGTGGTCGGCAACCATGACTACCTCATGGGAACTGACAAGTTTGACGACGCGATTGCGAGATCGTACCCAAAGGTGCGCTATGTTGGAGCGAATATTAATGTTGAAAGTCGATTCAAGCATCTCAAAGAGAAGCTTGAAGATGCTGCAGTCATTGACTACAACGGCTTTAAATTGGCCGTTCTTGGCTTAACTACAAACGAAGTTGTTTTTCGCTGGCGTCTTTATGATGGCGGCGTTTCAGACCCGATAAAATCTGCCATTTGGCATGAGCAAAAGTTAAAGTTAGCCGGTGCCGATGGTATTATCGCGCTTACTCATATCGGTCTTAGCCGCGATAGAAAGCTAGTCGATAAGACTCGTCATATTGACCTTGTGATCGGCGGTCACTCTCACGATGCACTTTTTAAGCCGGAGTGGGCCACAAATAATAATAAGCACCTTGTTCCTATCGTCCAAGCTGGAGAGCACGGTCGTTATGTTGGAAGACTCATGGTTAAGCTCAAAAAAGGTGAGGGCGTGCGCCTTCTATCTTCAGAGCTTGTTCCAGTTGAAGGCATGGAAAAGGATCCAGTGATTGAGGATCAAATCTCGCTCGCTAATACAGATCTTAACTCGTTGTACGGCCCAACTTGGCTGTCTCAAGTGGTAGGGCAAAGTGCGCTTGAACCACTTTCAAAGTCTAACGAAAGCCTGTGGGCATTATTTGTCACAGATGCAATGAGAGATGCCGCTCGCACCGAGATTGCAATCCATACCTCGTCTATGACAGGTCCAAACTATCCTATAAATGGTCCGGTTACTCGTCGCGATCTACTCAATGCTCATCCGCGATTTTTCGATTTTAATGACTACCGTGGTTGGTATGTTTATCGCGCCAAAATCTATGGCGTCCTTGTTAAACAGGTTATTAAAACCGTTGTGAAACATGGACTTGGTCTTTCATTCTCGGGAATTACTTTTAGGATTGAAAAAGATCTGAAAGGCGATATCGATATTAAAGACATGATGATTGGTGGCAAAAAAGTAAAGCCATTTGAAGTCTATAGTATGGCCATGCCTGAAGGCGTCGCTCGCGGTGGTGCTAATATTACTTCGCTTGTGAGTTGGGTTTTTAAAAGCATGCACCGAACTCCGTATACGGTATTAAATGCACTTGAGAGGCGTTTTCAATTATTCCCAGTTCTAAAGGAAGACTACGTCGCCAGAGCATTTGATGATGAAAGTGGATTAAAGTCCAAAGGTTCAACTAAAACTATTTTTAATCACACAGTCGTGAATCCGCAAACGCTTGAGACCAGTTTTTATTAAGAGTTTTTTATACGTTCAAATTTCCTCCCTTATTACTAAATAGCTTAAGATGCTACAAGGGCTCTAAATTAAATGGTTTGGAGCTCAATTCATGAAATTCTTCATCACAGCGCTACTCGCGCTTGTTAGTTTTAACTCTTTTGCAATCAATCTGTGGCCGACAATCCCTTTTGTGAAGGGTGCTGATTTGTGCCAATACCAAGATGCTTACGGTCGCTCACGCAGTGAAATGGCACAGGAGATGGTTTCTCAAGCTGAGCGTCTGATTAAATCAGGTGCGAGTGGTAAAGAGGCCATGGACTTACTTGTTACCATCGACGCTTTGATTGATAAAAATAGAAGATTAGCGGTTCAAGGCTATGGCCTTGATGTCACACTAGAGGCGACACTGAAATCTTATGTCGATGCGCTTTATCAGCAGTATCGCCCTCGCTCAAAAAATATAAGCTTTACTCATGCGATGCCAGTTGTTGACGTTGTTCGTGCGGTTCGAAATGGTCAGCGACCTGGGTATCTTGATCAAAATCTTCTGTCTAAACTTGATGGCTTCGCTTGGGGTACTTATGCTTATGCCCCAAATTGTCGTGGTGAAATACTAGTCACAATTCATATTGTGAATAACGATGGATCAACTTTGAATTTTCATGCTCAAGGTAAGCCTCAATATGTCATGAGTACGATCGCTGCTCGTATGTTTGAGCAGTTTCAACGGGCACAATTTCCGTCACGAGTAAGAATGGGTTCTAGAACACTTGAGCTTGTTGGTGCCCCAGGAGCTCCAGTTGATCGCGCTCCATCACCAATGCTTGCTGAGCAAGCTTGTGAAATGATCGATGCTCGTCTTCCAACTCGAACAGAGTATGAGTATCTATCAATGCTAGGAGATTGGAACGGTGGAATAGGCTTAGGCCATAAGCCTTGGGCATTGGCCGACGGCTTTATTCTTGCGCCAACACTTAGAAACCCTTCTCCAGTTAGAAGACCAAGTGATGTAAATGATCGTGAATTTAAATATTATTGCGTACGCTAAAAGGACATTATGAAAACAACTCTCATCGCACTACTTTTCTCTCTACCACTCTTCGCTTCAGAGCACTCAACAATTGTGAAGGTTTTTGATGGCACTCTTGCTAAATGTAAAACAGCTCAAGACGTTATCGACACGCAACTTGGAGTTTATAGAGCAAAGATTGTTTCGACTTCGGTTACTAAGGAAACAGTGAAGTTCGCTTTGAAGCTTGAAATGCTCAAATGTAAAAGATCTTTCACTGGTTATGCATTTGTCGCACAGAATTCATTCGAGAACTTTACGATCTCGGGGCGTGATGGCAGTGAAACGAAGGCGAGTGTTAAAGAAGTTAGTCTGAAAGGCTATGTTGATGGTCAGTACAAGCTTCTTGTGAATGAAAAACTAAGGAAGTCTGCGACTCAGCTTGTGACTTTTAGTGTGAAAAAATCAGATCTCCTTGGTTCTACTCCTGCCGATACTGTTCGAGTTGGCGAGAATCGAGTGATGGCCTTGGATATCTGGTTAAGTAAAAGAATGCGATTGGTTAATACTGCCAATAACTATGACGATGTTTCAAATGTGAATTACGGTGCCTTTAGAATTCGTATTTAGGCAAAAGGCACCGCTTCAGATCCAACAATCGTTGTAATGGACTAGTGTTTCGTCTTTTCTTTGTGGGCCTGGATAATGCTCTTGATAATGTCATTAACAGGCATTGTTCCAAGAACTCCGGGTTCCACTCTGTTCTTTAGGACTAGTGGTAGTTTCGTAAGCTCACTACTCAAAACTAAGTTCTTATTGGCCGCTAC
The DNA here is from genome assembly GCA_002716825.1 of Halobacteriovorax sp. GTDB lineage: Bacteria > Bdellovibrionota > Bacteriovoracia > Bacteriovoracales > Bacteriovoracaceae > UBA4207. The sequence continues at coordinate 66,939 of PBCC01000045.1, forward strand.
TTCATCAACTTTAGAAATGGGTGTGAAGTGAGGGGCTGTCGTAAGTACCTCAGGGTTTTCGCGAACGAGAACATAGATAGCTTGAACAACTTCAATGAAGCGATCTAGTTCAGCCTTGGTGAAGCTTTCAGTCGGCTCGATCATCAAACCGTATTGTTCAGGGAAGGCTACGGTTGGAGCATGTAGCCCAAAATCTAAAAAGAGCTTGCCGACTTTGGCAATAACGTTTGCTTTTGGCACTCCAGCTCTCTCACATCTTTCAAATGTTTCTTTGAAAGAGTGAGAATGAATTCATGCATTCTTGGCTCGTCATGAGAGCCGGCCGGAAGTGTTGGGAAGTCGTGCTTGAGCTTCGAATAGAGATACTTGGCCGAAAGCACGGCCACGGCACTCATCTTTCTTACACCCTCAGGTCCAAGCGCCTTGATATAGGCATAGGCACGAACTTTGTGTGCAAAGTTACCAAAGTGACGGTGGAAATTACCAATTCCTTTGTCAGACTCTTTAACTGAGTAAGTTCCATTAGGTTTTTTGATAACTTGAATGCCGGGCATGAAATCAGCAATGCGCGAACTTACGGCCACGATGGCGTCACCTGGTCCGCCGCCGCCGTGAGGTATAGTCCACGTCTTATGCAGGTTATTGTGAACAGCATCGACACCCATAGCATCGAGATTCACATAACCGGCGATGGCATTCATATTGGCGCCGTCCATATAAACCAGACCGTCAACGCCGTGGATGAGGTCGGCCATCTCTTTAAATCTTGTTTCAAAAAGCCCGGCGGTATTAGGGTTTGTCACCATGATGCCGGCAATTCTTTGTGAGTATTTTTGAACGAGAGAGGTTAGGTGATCAAAATCAATTTGACCTTTTTCATTGGCACTTACAGGAATAATTCCATATTCAACTTCACCAACTTTCTTTGTCTCAAAGCCCGCCATCGTTGCCGTTGCGGGATTTGTACCGTGAGCAGAAGATGGAATAAGAATAATATCTCTTCTTGATTCTTCACCTTTATAGCGGTGATAGGCTTGGAACATTTTAATTCCAACTAACTCGCCCTGGGCTCCGGCCACTGGCTGGGTTGTTACGGCAGGAAGTCCTGTGATGGCCTTAAAAGCCTCTTGAATTTCATGCAGAATTTTTAGGCAGCCTTGTGCATCTTCAAGAGGTGCCTGGGGATGAATATCAGTAAAACCTGGGAGTCCGGCCGCCCAATCATTGATATGGGGATTGTACTTCATGGTACAAGAACCCAGCGGATAAATCGCATCATCCGGAGAAACGTTTTGAGCGGCAAGGGAGATATAAAAATCTTTAATCTCTTGTAACTCGTATTGCGGAAGCCCTGCACTTCCTTGACGAAGAAGAGCATTGTTTAAATTAGTTTGAGCTGCATCTTTATTTTTTGGAAATGAAGTGTCCAAGAACTCGTTGAGCTTAGTCATATCTTCTTTGGTGTGCACATCTGAAGTCGTCAGCTGTATCCAGGAGTCTTTGCCACCGCGATCCGTGACGGCGACGCCAAGATGAAGACCGGCCTTACTGGCAGCAGTGATGACCTCTTTAGCTGGCTTACCAAAGTCTAAGGTAATCTGGTTAAAGTTTGATGAAGTAGGGAATGCGAGTGTGATGCCTTCGCGAGAAAGGAGTTCACTTGTAAGTTGCGTAAATGAATCGCGAGTATATTTCACCTGCTGGGCAGTTCCGTTTTCGCCGCGAGCGAGTAAGGAAGCACCGGCCATGGTGGCGACAAAACTTTGATTTGAACAGATATTGGATGTCGCCTTCTCTCTGCGAATATGTTGTTCGCGCGTGGATAGAACCATGGCAAGACATTCATTGCCTTCTTCATCTATTGTTTTTCCAACAAAGCGACCTGCCGTGGAGCGAATATCATTCTTTCTTTGATCATTAAAACGAATGCCGAATAAGCCAAGCCCTGGACCGCCAAAATTAGGAGCGATGGCAAGGTGTTGCCCTTCACCAACAATCATGTCGCAACCCTGTGCCTTCGAGCCAAAGGTTGAAGGGGCTTTGAGACCACCAGTGGCCAAGAGCATGGGATCGATAATAGCAATGGCGGATAACTTATGCTCGCCCGCAAGGTCTGTCAGTGCATCAACATTCTCAAGATTACCGAAGTGATTAGTTTGTGGGAAAACGAGAGCTGCAAGCTTGTCACCGTAGAGTTTAATCTTTTCTTTGAGTGTATCTAGATCTGCCTCGCCATTTTTTAGTGCAACAAACTCTAGGTTGAGATTGGTCTCTTCTGCTTGTGTTTGAAGTACAGATTTATCCCCAGGGTAAATGCCATCGACGATTAAGATGGTATCACTACCACGCTTTAGCCTTGTTGCTGTATTGCAAGCTTCGTACATACAAGTCGATCGATCATAGAAACTTGCATTGATGGCCTCAAAACCAGTCAGTTTAGAAATCATGCTGGAGTAAACCCATAGAGTCCAAAGAGTTCCCTGTGAACGCTCTGGCTGATACGGAGTGTAGGCAGTTGTAAGTCCTCTCAGTGATGCCACGAAAGGTGCAATCTCGTGGACGCGCGCATTGATTAGACCATCGCCGATAAATCCTGGCTTAGGTTTATTCATGGAGGCGATATCGGCCAAGTGGTTGGCCAGTTCTTGATAGCCTAAATTGGCCGTAACCGCTGGAGGAGTTGAAAATAAAAGTTCTGATGGGATATGGGCATACAAGTCTTTGTCAGAGCTGGCACCAATTTCTTGGTACATCTGCTCGAGTTCATTTTCCGAGGCACTAATATAAAAGGGGGCAAGCTCACGCTTTATAGTTGATGGATCGTAGGGTAGGCTGACAGTGTTGGCCATGGGCTCAGTCCTTGTGTGTGTTTACAGCATATTTTTATCATGGACAAAGCGTTGGCTCCACCGAAAATACATGGACAAGCTTCCTATTAACTTGGATTTTAACTGCGCATGAATGAATTCGTTTTACATAGCTCGTCCTCACTAGATGAACTCCCGCAGTTCCCATTTCCTCATCGTGTGGTTGAGACACCAGAATCAGCTGGCTTATTTAAATTTAGCGAGAATAAGCTTCAAGTTTTTGACGGAGAGCGTTGGCAGCACTTAGATCTTGCTCTGACGCTTAAGTCTCTTAGGGCTAGCCCGGGAGGGTTCGCTTCAGAGCCGCTGGCCCGAGCACTAGGCCTAATCAAGGCTAAGCCCTCGAGTGTGATCGATGCTTCATGTGGTAGCTGTAAGGACGCGCTTCAAGTCTGGAGTTGGGGACAAAAAGTACAAGCCTATGAGCGTAATCCAATGGTCTACTTACTACTTTGGGATGCCATCAGACGCCATGAGATCCCAGGTCTTGAGCTACACTTTGGAAGCGCTACAAATCTTATTGCACAAAATGACCAAGTCATCATGTACGATCCTATGTTTGCTCATACCGACAAAAAGAAATCCCTCGCTCGTAAAGAAATGCAAATGTTTAAGGATTTAGTCGGTCCCGATACAGATCAAGCTCAGACCCTAGAAGCGTTACTCTCAAGTGGTGCATCAAGGGTTGTGATCAAAAGGCCTAGTAAGCTAAAGCCCTTGCCTAAGCCAAATCACTCATTTGAAGGTAAAACCATTCGGTTTGACGTATATTTAGCTAAATAGAGAGAGTTGTTTTTTCATACTTTAGCCGTTGAACTCTATAAGCTGATAATTTAGCCCATGCTCAAAACGATACTACTCATAGGCACCATGGCTTTAGCTCATCAGGCCTTCGCTGCTCGCGATCTCCATTCAATTGCAAAGCAGTCCCTAGAGGCCAATATTGTTGAACTTACTCGTGGTGGCGTTTTACGAGCGGGCTCTCATCAGTTCGCCTCCCTTTGGACTAGAGATTTTTGTTTTGCCTCCCGTGGTCTGCGCGCCATTGGTAGAGAAGATGTGATTGCCTCTCATCTGACAAGACTACTAGAAAACTTACGAGAAGATGGATTAGTACCACGAGTGCTCGATTCAAAAGCATCTTGGAAACGTGTCGCCAGATATTCGTTTGTTCCTTTTAGGCCAGAATCACCAGAGGTGAGGGATGATCTTAAAGCAGAATGGGTTGGAGAGCACCGTACCGTTGCCATTGACTCAAATGCCTTAGTTCTGATTACGGCCGCTGAATATGTAAGCTCAACCGGTGACAAGGCTTGGCTTGAAGAACATAAATCGAAACTCATAAAAGTTATGAATTTCTATAAACCATTTTTAGAATCTGGTGTTGTTGTTCAAGAGAAATATGGCGACTGGCAAGATAGTGTTAAAAGATCCGGTGCTACTTTTTTTACAAACTTTCTCGTATGGAAAGCACTTTCCATGTACCAGAATCAGCCAGAATTTTCGATTTCCAAAAATACAGTAGAGTTATTTAGAAAAAATATAGAGGATAAATTCTTTGAGCGCGAGATCGGACTTTATAAGTCTTTAGATCATGGCGATTGGGTCTCGCTTGAAGGCATATTATATGCGCTTGAAGATGATCATTTTCTTAGTCTCGAGAGAAAAGCTGCACTTTACCACTCTCTAAAAAAACATCCGATCTGGGGAACTATTCCTGGCCGGGCCACTTTCCCCAGTTACCCAAGTAACCAAATTAGTTTCACGACTAAGGCGGTTGGACTTAGACGCTATCACGACGGTCTAGTATGGCCATGGCTGACGGCTTTTTCGGCTAAGATCGCAAACAAGATGGGAGATATCGAAAGTGCGAGACGCATTCGCCAAGTGCTTCTTTCGTGGGCCAAGCGCGACGGAGAAGTCAATGAGGTTATGGATCCCAAAAAGAAGATGAAGCCCGTAAAGCGTATGTTCTACACTTCAGAGGCTCCATTTAGTTGGGGTGCTGGATTTACTTTGGATATGCTTAGTCTAAAAGAAGTTGAATAACTTACTCAGCACTAACAGCGGCTTTTTCATCATTTAAATCAACAATTGTAAAAATGCCTTTAATATTCGTTTCATTACTATACTCAGGCTCAAGATCGAGCGCACCCATCATCGTATCGAGCATCTTGCGTTGATCGATATATGTTGCTTCAGGGTAAGTTCCCTCACGCTTTGATACGCAACCAGATGTTTTTCTAAAAGGGTAGTGGGCCGAAGTAGGGTCACCATTAATACGACCGGTACCATGAATGCGAAGAAGATCACGACCGACGTCTCTGGCCACGTTAGCCTGACGCCAAAAGGGGAGGTCGTGAGCTGATTCATGAAGAAGTGCTTTGGTTAAGTCCTCATTCTCAGAAGCAGGAACAAAATTTAAAATGATTCTTCTGAATTTCCCAAAAGCGTCTTGGCGATTGGCTTCTGGCATAACGGCGTTAATGAGGTGAACACCAGCAGGAGTGTTGCCGTTGGTAATATTATAAGGAATTCCACGAGACGAGGCGGCCATCGCCGGCTGCGTCCAGATTTTACCATTTTCTTCAACTGGCATGCCCCACTTGTCCTTCATTACCATCATGCAAGGGTAGTTTCGGTCGCTGCGGCAGAACATATAAAGACGAATACCGTCAGCGTATTTGCCATCTAAAACATCAGTTGCATCGGGCGCGTTCCAAAACAGGGCGCGTGCTTGCTCTTTAGAAATATTCTGAGCTTCCTTTGCACGGTTGTAATCGAAAAGATCGAAGCGTCCTTTTTCTTCTAGTGCCATGTAGATCTCATCGCCATAATACTTAAAGAGATCGTCTTTATGGTTAAGCATGAGGTACTGAGCGCGACGAGATAAAGTTCCAGCACGGATTTCTAAAAGAAGATTGGCCGTGACTTCATTAAAACGTGGCAACGGGCGATTGTACCAAGCCTCGATGGCATGGACGCGAATCATCTCTTCTAAATTGAACTTGCTTTTACTCGACAGGGAAACCAGGTCAACCGCGATATTGTCTTCGGTGATTAGGTCCCAGGCAGCATCCATGATCTCGCGATCACTAAAGTCGCTGGCAGCTTGATCATAAGATTTTTGTTGTAACAGGTCTTTTACCTGCATAACTCTATTTTCCTTAGACCACTCGAGGCTAGGACTAGCATGAGCGATACTGACAGCGCATAAGGCAATTATAATGCGTAAAAACATTGGGCACTCCCTAAAATGGCATTTCCTAACAAAATGCTAACAAGGGGAGTGCACAGTGGCAAAGGAAGGGGACGCGCGAGGCGTTAACCCCTTATTTCTTAGTCGTTTTCTTTTTAGCAGCAGGCTTTTTCGTGACTTTTTTGGCAGCGGCCTTCTTAGCAGGAGCTTTTTTGGCTACTTTTTTAGCAACCTTTTTTTCAGTTTTCTTAGTCGTTTTCTTGGCTACTTTTTTCTCTACTTTCTTTTCAGTCTTTTTAGCAGCTTTTTTAGGCGCTTCTTTCTTAGTTGCTTTCTTTATCGTCTTGCCGGCATCGCTGGCGCTTTTGGCAACGGCAGAAGCAACTTTTTTAGTCGTTCCTGTAGACTTCTTGGCCACTTTCTTAGCCTTCACTTCAACAGTCTTTAGTACTTTCTGTGCTTCTCCACCGAGGTCATAGCGTAGTCTTTGGAGTTCATCTTTAAGGTGAGCATAAAAGCCGAGGAGCTTATTTCTTTGCACATTGACGGAGTTGTAGCCACGGTTAAATTCTTTTGAAAGTTCGGCGTATTTCTCTTCATTAAGAGTTTTGATTTGCTCAAGTAGAGTTAGGCATTTTTCACGAAAATCGCCTTTCTCATTAGCTTTTTTACCTTTCTTATTTTGGCCGTCTTTGTCTTTCAAAAATGATGGCAATGCCATTGTGTGCTTCTATGGGTCAAAGTTCTTGGTTTATGATACCTCTTTGCGCCGTCTTTTCCACCGTTTTTCGGGGTCTTTGTCGACTTTCTTAGCATATTAGGATTATCATGAGGCGCCCCTAACAAGGAATAAATTTTGGCGCAGTATGACGTATATGGAGTTGGTAATGCATTGGTCGATATGGAGTTTGAAGTTACTCCTGACTTTTTGCAGGAAATGAATGTTCAAAAGGGATTGATGACTCTTGTCGATGAAGATCGCCAAAAAGAGTTAGTTAACAATCTACATGGCATTCAACATAAACGCTCATGCGGCGGTTCTGCTGCTAATACCTTGATCGCTGTGGCGCAGATGGGTGGTAAAGGCTTTTATTCATGTAAAGTTGCCGATGATGAAACAGGTGATTTCTACACTAAAGACTTATTGGCCTCTGGACTTGAAAGCAATCTCATCGATGGCAGACAAGAGGGCGTGACCGGAAAATGCTTGGTCATGATTACTCCCGATGCCGATCGAACTATGAATACTTACCTTGGCATCACTGAAACTTTTTCTGAAGCTGAGCTTAAAGAAGATGCCATTAAAAATTCTAAATACCTTTATATGGAAGGTTATTTGGTAACTTCTCCAACAGGTAAAGCTGCTGCCATCAAGGCTCGCGATATCGCGCGCGCTGCCGGCGTTAAAGTTGCCCTTACTTTTTCAGATCCAGGAATCGTAGGCTTTTTTAAAACTGGCTTTGAAGAGATGATCGGCGATGGCGTCGACATGGTTTTTTGCAATGAAGAAGAAGCGAAGTCTTTCACTGGTAGTGATGACCTTGCGACTGCTTTTGAAGTACTTAAAAAAGTCGCTAAGACCTTTGCAATTACGACAGGCCCTGCTGGTGCGATCCTTTGGGATGGCTCAAAAGAAATCCAAGTTGTAGCGGCTCCGGCCAATGCAATTGACACCAATGGTGCAGGAGACTTATTTGCAGGCTCATTCCTGTACGCTCTGTCTCAGGGCAAGAGCTTTGGCGAAGCAGGCAAGCTCGCTTGCGCTGCCTCTGGAACATTGGTTCAGCAGTTTGGTCCACGTCTTAAAAAAGAACAGGCCCAAGAAGTTAAAAAACGTATCTTTGGTTAGGAGAGTAGTGCATGTCTTCACGCACCCCCATTCGCAGTATTTTTGAAAATAAAACTCTTGGTGAGAACTTTACGGTTAAAGGCTGGATTAGATCAGTCAGAAAAAGTAAAAAGTTCTCTTTTATCGTGATTAACGATGGAACTTGCCAGTGGAATCTCCAGGCCATCGTCGACATGGATACGCCAAACTACGAGCAGGTCTCTAGTTTGCTTTTAGATTCAGCCATTAGCATGACTGGAACTCTGGTTGAGTCTCGCGGTAAGCAGCCGGTTGAGATGCAGGCTAAGTCGGTTGAGATTATTTCGGCCACGGATGATACCTACCCATTACAAAAGAAGGCGACCTCACTTGAGTTCTTGCGTGAGCAAGCCCATTTGAGAGCTCGCACTCAGACCTTCGGGGCTGTTTTTCGTGTACGCCACGCTCTTGCTATGGCGACTCACAAATTCTTTAGTGATAAAGGCTTCTATTATTTGAACTCACCCATTATCTCTGCCGTTGACGGTGAGGGCGCTGGTGAGATGTTTAAAGTTTCCACCATGGACCTGGCCAAAGTTCCAGTCAAAGAAGGTAAGGCCGATCATACTGATGATTATTTTGGTAAAGAAGTCTCACTGTGTGTGACGGGGCAACTCGAAGGTGAGTGCTACGCCATGGCGCTTGGATCTATTTATACTTTCGGCCCAACTTTCAGAGCCGAAAACTCAAACACTACTAGACACCTTTCTGAGTTTTGGATGATTGAGCCCGAAGTGGCCTTTGCTGATCTTGAAGAGATCGCTGATTTGGCCGCCGATTATATTAAATATCTTATCGACTACGCGCTTAAAGAGTGTCCACACGAACTTGAATTTTTAGCAACTCGTGAAGGCGCACCTGAAGGCTTGCTTGAAATGCTTTCCCATGTAAAAGATAGCAAGTTTATTCGCATCACTTATACCGAAGCAGTTGAGATCTTATCTAAGTCAGGTAAGAAGTTTGAATTCCCATGCACTTGGGGAGCCGAGTTACAAACTGAACACGAGCGCTTCTTAACTGAAGAGCATTTCAAACTTCCTGTCATTGTTACGGATTATCCGAAAGAGTTTAAGGCTTTTTATATGAAGCAAAACGATGACGGCAAAACAGTTCGTGCCATGGATGTTCTTGTTCCTGGTATTGGCGAAATTATTGGTGGTTCACAAAGAGAAGATAATCTCGAAAAGCTTGAAGCGCGTATGGATCACGACGGCATGGATAAGTCCGGCTACTGGTGGTATATGGATCTTCGCCGTTACGGCTCAGTTCCCCACGCCGGCTTTGGTCTCGGGTTTGAGCGAGCGATTATGTATATCACGGGGATGAGTAATATTAGAGATGTTATTCCGTTCCCGAGAACCCCAAAAAACTGCGACTTCTAGGTGAGCCGCGATCGCGGCCGCTAGCTTCGTCAACCTTCGTTTTGTCGCCTGCGACGTATAAGTGTATACGTCTCGTCGCCAAAGCGAAGCCTTCCTAGCTTTCGCCTCGCGCTTGCGACTCAATATGTAGGTTGAACTATGCAGTACACCAGTGAATTTGAACAAACTGAAAATCTGGACATAAATGGTTTTTTTGTCGGTTGGCCAAATCCACCATCAAACCAAGTTTTTGAAAAGCTTCTCAAATCCAGCTACAAAGTTGTCCTTGCCTGTGAAGGGGATAAATTGGTGGGGTTTATTACGGCCATATCCGATGGGGTTCTAAGCGCCTATATCCCTTTTTTAGAGGTTTTGCCGGCTTATCAGAATAGGGGAATTGGAGCCGAGTTGTTGGCCAAAATGAAGCAAGAGCTTAGCCATCTTTATATGGTGGATCTTCTGTGCGATCAGGATCTTGTCGGGTACTACCAAAAGCAGGGTATGTCGGCTGCAACCGGGGCCATGCTTCGAAATTACCAGCACCAGAGCGGTCAAGCTCAATCCGCTAGCTCAAAATAGTTTAAAATAAATATATACACGCTCAGAGAATGGCGCATACTGGTGTTCATGGGATCTCTTTTGGGGAGCTTGGGGATGGATAAGATTTTACCAATTAAAATTGCGGCGCAACCAGATGACACCACTTGTGGGCCAACGAGTTTGCATGCAATTTACGATTTTTATCAAGACCCCATAACTCTTAAAAAAGTTATTAAGGATATTGATCAACACGCTGAAGGTGGTGGGACATTTGCCGTTGTTCTTGGCCGTCACGCACTTTCTCGCGGCTATCATGCAACCGTCTATAGCTATAATATCAATGTTTTTGATCCATCATGGTTTGGATTAGAAAAGAAGGAGCTTATTGCCAAGCTCAAACAGCGCTATGAAAAAAGAAAGGGCGTCAAACTTAAAGCGGCGATTAAAGAATATATTAAATTTTTAAAAGCCGGCGGCGAAATCCGTTTTGATGATCTATCACCTGAACTTGTAAGCGATATCCTCGCCAAGGATACACCAATCTTAACTGGACTAAGTTCGACTTGGTTGTATCAAAGTAAGCGCGAAAACAGTGTCAGTAATAAAAATGATGATATTGGAGGAGATCCGGCCGGTCATTTTGTTATCGTTAATGGATTGAAAGACGATATTGTTTCTGTCGCAGATCCCTATATTAAAAATCCTATTAGTAATGATCATTTTTATAAGATTGATATTAACCGCTTCATCAATGCCATTTTGCTTGGAATCACTTCGTATGATGGCAATTTACTTATTATAGAAAGGAAATAAAGTGGGCCGAAGTTTAATCGTCGTCGATGATAAGTTTGAGCATCTTTTCAAAGACTCATCAATTGAAACCATATCACCTATTAAATATATTCTTGAAAGTGTTAAAGATGAGAAAAAACGCGCAGTTTATAATTTGTCCTCATCCTATGCATATCAAGATCTTGGTTATTACGTATCACTTCTAGCAAGTGCCAGAAATGATAAAGTCTACCCGTCACCACGCACGATTCAAGACCTTAAAGATAAACGCATTCAGCAACTCATCTCAGAAGATCTTTTTGAACTTATTCAGTCCAAACTTTCCAAACTTCATTCCGACAAGTTTGAACTCTCTGTTTATTTTGGTGAGAACATTTCTGGTGCTTACAAAAAATTGGCCTGGGAGCTTTATCGCATTATTCAAGCCCCAATGTTTAGGGTCTACCTGGAAAAGGATAAAGACTGGACTGTACGTCGAGTCAAGATTCTAACGTTTTCAGAACTAATGCCGACTCACTTAGATTTCGCTTCAAGTGCAGCAATAAATTATCTCAATCAAAATAAGAATATCAAGTCATCGAATAAGAAGACTATCTATGATCTCGCTATTCTTTATAATGAAGACGAGATCTCGCCTCCAAGTGATAAAAAGGCTTTGGAGATGTTTGTCGACGCTTTCAAAGAAGTTGGTTTCTACACCAAGATGATCCAGCATAAAGAACGTCCAAATATTTCTGAATACGATGCGCTTTTTATCCGCGAAACCACCAATGTGACACATCATACTTATCGCATGGCCAGAAATGCTGAAAAAGAGGGACTCGTTGTTATTGATGATCCAATGTCGATCGTAAAATGCACCAATAAGGTTTTTCTCGAACAGCTGATGGAGAGACTTGGATTGGAGCGGCCAAAGACTTTTATCTATGACAAAAAACTATTTCAAAAGCATTATAAAAAGATTGCCCTGCCATGTGTTTTAAAGAAACCTGACTCAGCTTTCTCTCAAGGTGTGCACAAAGCTAAGAGTGAAGATGAATTAACTGATCTTGCCACAACGCTTTTTCAATCGACCGAGCTTATCTTAATTCAAGAATTCCTACCTACTGACTTTGATTGGCGAATCGGCGTCCTAGGTGGCGAGGTTATCTATGCCTGTAAGTACTATATGGCAAAAGATCATTGGCAAATTATCAATAACGCTGATGGTGCTGCTGAGGGAGTCTCTGAGTGTATTGACCCCAAAGATGTCGATCCTAAGATCCTTAAGACATCGCTGAAGCTTGCTAAGGAAATTGGCAACGGGCTTTATGGAATTGATCTTAAGCAAAAAGGCGACAAGATCTACTTGATTGAAATTAATGATAATCCAAGTATTGAGCACGGAGTTGAAGACCAGCTCCTTGGCAAAGCGCTTTATCTCAAAATTGCACAGTATTTTATGACTGAGTGTCATCAACGCCGAGGAATTAATGCCTAAGAAGTTTTCTCTTTTTTCAGTTTATGGAATTGAAGCAGAGTATATGATTGTCGATAAGACGTCGCTAAAGGCTAAGGCCATCGCTGATAAAATTCTCTATACACTTAACGGCGGCGCTTACACCAACGAAGTAGAGCTTGGACCTATCTCTTGGTCAAACGAGCTGGTTAATCATGTCCTAGAAGCGAAGTGTACCGAGCCCGTTACCACACTAGATGAACTGGACACTCTCTTCCACGCCTCGGTTTTAAAAGTGAATAAGCTTTTAGAAGAACATTATTGCATATTAATGCCTACCTCGATGCATCCTTGGTTTAATCCTCTCGAAGAAACGGTTTTATGGCCTCACGATCAACGTGAAATCTATAATCTGTATAATGAGATCTTTGATTGTCGCGGTCATGGCTGGTCGAATCTGCAATCTGTTCATATCAATCTTCCTTATAAAGACGAGTCTGAGTTTAAAAAACTTCACACCGCGATAAGAGCTGTCTTGCCATTGATTCCTATTTTTGCAGCTAGCTCACCATTTTTTGAAGGAAAGCCTGGTATCTATGCCGATAACCGTTTAGCGTTTTATGAGAAAAATCAGGCTAAGATTCCCTCGATCATTGGCAATATCATCCCTGAGAACGTCGCTTCAACTAGTGAGTATCGCCAAATCCTAAAAGGCATCTATTCAGACATCTCTGGCTATGAAAATGCCAAGACATTGCAAAACCCCTGGCTAAATTCACGGGCGGCCATCCCTAAGTTTGATGTCGGTGCTATTGAAATTAGACTCATGGATATTCAAGAATCACCGTATATGGATAATTGCCTAGTACAATTCTTTGTGGCCATGATTAAAGACATTATTAGTGATGAAGCCCGTTTTTCGAAAGCGGATAAGCTTTCGGATAAGCAGCTGCGCTTCATTTATGACGAAGCCAAAAAGTATAAACCAACATTTAACGACTCAATTTATTTTGATCTTTTTGGACTCAAAGGCGCAACAAGTGCTCAAGAGTTTTCAACTTCACTTTTAAAATCCTATATTACAAAACTTCCAGCACACTATAAAGACGGGCTTGAGGTTATCGATCAACAGGGAAATCTTTCCACTCGCATGACAAAGCTGGGGCTTAGTGTACAAACCTACCAGCGGCTTATTCATAGTCTTTGTTTAAATGAAGCCTTGTCAGTGTCTTAAGTTTAGACAGTAGACGTCTTTAAGTGACTGCTTATACGTATTAATTCTAGGCATGATGTTTGCTTATTTATAGGCAAACCTATGTCTGGATAGAAAATGAAAATAGCAGCGTTATTGAGCTTATTGTTGTCGTTTGGAGCCTTCGCTCAAGTCGACTGTCGTGATGTTTCAGAACTTGTAGAAGTTACTGGCTATTCTCATACCAATGTTTTGGATGTTCTCGACGCCGTCGATGCGATCGAACCCTCGAAAGTTTCCTTCTTTGGCGAAATTACGAAATCCAGTATTGATAGGCTGATTAGGAAGATTGATCGCGCGCTTGAAGAGAATCAGGCGCAACAAAAAGAAATAGTCATTAACTTAGATTCAACGGGTGGCGATATCAATCATGCCATTAGGGCCGTAAGACGAATTAGGGCTCTCAACCGTGAACCCAATATTATTATTCACACAAAGGTCACTGCTCACAATAGCTGTGAGTCTGCTTGTACTATTCTTTATACAGCAGGTGAGAAGCGGTTTGCCTCAAAGCGTGCTAAATTCGGCTTTCACTCACCAAAATTTGTTCGAGGCGAAGTAGATGGTATGACAAGTGATGAGATTGAAGAAATCTTTCGCGAAAAGTGGCTTGGCTACGTCAGGGCGATTGATCAAACGGCAGCGAGTACAATCGATTCAAATCGCTACCTGTATAGTGATCGCATGAGTTATATGCGCGGCGAAGAGCTAGAGACTGGTTACGTTACCGATCGACTATAATACAGAACATTCAACAGCGACAGTGTCGCCATAGTGATCATCAATGGCAGTCATGATGACATAGATCGTAAAGGCCGTTGTATCTTGGGAAATATTTTTAGGTATTATCAGGTCAAAATAACCAAAGCTATTTCGATCATTCGCAGTGAATGAAAACTTATCGTGCTGAGTATAAACTCTTGGGCGATAGTTCACATAGTTGGTAAGCTCCTCAGCTTGGAATGAACCCCTTGTCCAGATATCGTCACCATCAAGCACAGTGTAACTAAAGTCGATGTTCTGTAATTTTGAGAAACCACTTTGCTTAGTCAAACTGCCATTGAAATTAATCATTGTACTAAAATAACTATCGCCACCTGCGTACTCTGGTGCACAAGAGAACTGAATGGTTTGTTTCGGCTGAAGACTAAGTGTTAAACCAGAATTATCATCGAGATAAAAGAATTTAGTTTTTTTATCAAACTTAATAGATCTTGTAAGTGCTTGTCTCATAAGGCGATCTTCACGCTGCGAGACTGCGGCAATAGCACCTTGTTCAAGTTCGTAAACATCTCCCCTTACGAGTTCCTTTTCGGCCAGGGATACCATGAAGTCCACATCCGCGATGAGAATATAGTGTTGCCCGCGGGCTTCAAGACTTAAAACGCAAGCATCACCAATGACAAATGGATCAATTTCACCACACAGGCTGTCTTTTAATCTAAAGCTGTCGGCATAGGTAGAAAGAGTCAAAAGGGTAAAGCTAAGGGCGATGAGTAGTTTCATAATTTCTCCTAAAGCGTTTTTATGGCGTATGGAGCACTATGTAAAATTAAAACGATCTAGGATATCTATCTAATTTTGAGATGTTTTATTCTTAGCCTGGATCTTGATGAATTGCTGTCTTTGCAAGAGCAGTGGAATGACTAGAATAAAGAAGATAACGATATAAGCCAGCCCAAAGGCTCTATTGGCAAAAAAGACATCATTCTTGTCGATTAGGTATCCAAATAGAGGACCAATACCTATGAACAGGATTCGAACGCCCATTTGTAAGATTGAGTTTGCCGTGGCCCGAAAATCACTGGTGACCCGTTTATTAAGAGCATCGCTATAAACAACTTGGCCCAAGCCCCGACAGACTTGAAACGATAGGCAAAGCACAATGCCCCAGGCAGACTCAATAATAGATATCCCTAGAAAACCTACTGATGGCA
Source organism: Halobacteriovorax sp. (assembly GCA_002716825.1). Lineage (GTDB taxonomy): Bacteria > Bdellovibrionota > Bacteriovoracia > Bacteriovoracales > Bacteriovoracaceae > UBA4207. Next base: position 82,192 of record PBCC01000045.1, read on the forward strand.
AGACTCCGATGATTGCAATAATGGCGACGCTACCAAGTTGCTTTTCTACTTTATGAGCGTACTTACTAGAGATTGAAGCTGTGAAATTTGTCAGTGCCCACATGAAACCAAAATACATGAGTGGTATTTCAATCTTTTCCCAATATTTTTGAAACATCCATACCGCAGTCAATGTGGCGGTGAAGGAAAAGATAGCATTAAGTAGGATAAGATTAAGCAGTCTCGATTGCTTAAAAAGACTCGTGAAAATATAGGATATATTCTCTTTGTGAACTCTTCCCATCTTCTGTCTAGGCGGCTCCACCAAAGTCAAAATGATAAAGAAGGGGAGCCAACTTATTAGGGCCGAGATAACAGCAAGGTCTCTCAGTGCAAATGAAAATATTAGTAAGGCACTAGAGATGAGTGCAGCAAACCCCTCTCCTAGGGTTGAGTAAAACATACTCTTTCCAAGAATTTTTATAGGGGCGCGCTTGGGGTCAGTAATAGCAAGTGTATCATAGATAAGAGCAGTGTCTGTACCCGAACTTAATGAAACAGCTATACCTAGAATGATTTCAGCAATAATGAGAATTTCTAGACTTGTCGCCAGTGGAAACATAGAAAAACCAACAGCTCTGAGTATTGATGACAGCACGAGCGTGTTTTTTCGACCAATGAGGTCACTGATATAGCCAGAAGGAATTTCACAGACAAACATAGTGATGGCAAAGACCGATTGAAGGAGATAGATCCCTCTCATGTCTGTTCCAATTGAAAGAAAAAATGGAACAATGACAGGCATTATGATTAAAAAAGCGTTTGTGAATTTAAGAAAGTTAATTTTAGTAATATTTTGAGCAAGCATATTAATGATAGTATCATTTAAGCCACTTAAGAGGGATAGAAATGACGAGTCAGCGAACTGAGATTTACGCCGGAATTACTACATTTTTGACTATGAGCTATATTATCGTTGTTAATCCTGCGATTCTCTCTAGCCCTGGAACAGGTATGAGTTTCAGCGGAGTTCTTACCGCTACTGTGCTTGTAAGTTTTTTAAGTACGCTGCTTATGGGAGCATTCGCCAGACTGCCGTTTGCGCTGGCGCCAGGTATGGGTATCAATACTTTCTTCACCTTCACTCTCATCTTGGGTGAAAATATTCCATGGCCGGCAGCTTTAGGCTTAGTCTTTTGGTCGGGTGTTTTCTTCATTATTGTTTCAGTGACTTCGCTTAGGCAAAAAATTGTCCATGCTATCCCAAGTCATTTAAGAATCGGAATGTCCTGTGGAATTGGCTTATTTCTAACATTCATTGGGCTTAAGAATGCCAGTATCATTGCGCCGAGTGATGCGACTTTTGTAACCAATGCACCAGTTTCATGGGCCATGTGCTTGGCGATTGTCGGCTTGTTTGTGACTGTTTATTTTATGCGTAAGAAAAACCCTGCCAGTTTCTTGATTGGTATCATGACTGTAACGCTCATTTCTATAGGTTTTCAAAAGGTGGCCTTGCCTGAAACACTATTTTCCATGCCTGATTTTGAGTCGACCTTCTTTAAACTAGATATTTGGGCAGGGCTAAAGTGGGCGTATATTCCCAGCATTTTAACCCTTATTATTACGGATCTATTTGATTCAGTTTCTAGCTTTATTGGGGTTTCAACTTCTGCGAATCTTTTGGATGAGAAGGGTGAGCCTAAAAATTTGAAACAAGCTCTTTTTGTCGATGCCATTGCAACAGTTCTATCTTCACTCTTTGGTACATCAGCAGCGACAACTTTTATTGAAAGCTCGGCCGGAACTGAGGTCGGTGGTCGTACAGGGCTTACCAGTATTGTGACCAGTTTATGCTTTCTTCCATTTTTATTTCTGGCACCGCTACTTGGAGTCATTCCAAGTTATGCGACGGCTCCGGTATTAATTATCGTTGGAGCGTTGATGTTTCGAAATGTTTCTAAGCTTGAATTTGATAAACTAGAAGAAGTCATACCATTGTTTTTAACAGTGGTTCTTATTCCTCTTACTTTTTCAATTTCTCAAGGTATTCTTTGGGGATTCTTTTCCCATGTGGTTTTATTTTTATTGGCCGGACGTGCGAGAGACATTAAACCAATCATGTACGCCCTTGGATTAGGCGGGATTGGCTTTATATTTTTTAGTTAAACTCATCGATAATTGTATCTTTTAAAAGATGCTTCCAGGTGATACCAGTTGGGTATTGACTGGCATAACTTTTAAAGTATTCATCAAATTGCTTTTGGACTTTGTCAGAGCGATACGCCTGTTCAATTTTCTTTGCAAGTTCTCTATTCTTTGGTGTTTTTTTGAGCATGATTTCAAGGTAACTGCGAGCCACTTCAAAACTCTCAAAGTCGAAGTTATTTAATTTTTGATTAGATAATGACTTTACTCGAATAAAACAATTCTCAACTACACATAGATGAAAAGCGGCCCGACCTTTTTCTACCATTTGTACTTCTTGATCGACTGAGTTTACTGGTAAAGGAGTCATCTCATAGACTTTAGCAAACTCTTTTGAAAAGTTATTTCCTCTAAAGTATACCAACGTCATTCCCTTGAGATCCTTTAGGGACTTCATCTTGACTACATCTTTTTTATAGCCATTAAGAGTTGCCTTAAACTCAAGAATCTTGATGAAAATAAACTTCTTCTTCATTTCATCTGTTTGAATCAGCCGAGTACTAAGCAAAATATTGTTTTCGTCTTTACTGGTTTGATAAATTGCCCTGGCCGCAGGTAGAAAGTCAGTTTCAATTTGAAGATCCATTTCTTTGGCGATGATTTCAAAAAAATCAACAAAGATCCCTGTGGGTTCCTTTCCCGAAAGGTACATCAAAGGCTTATAGTCATAGACCAGAAGCGGTCGTTTTGGTTGATCGCCGCTGGCGTAAGCGCTTGAAATTATGATCATTTTTAGCGCTATAAAGGCTAATATCTTCATATCTCTATATTATCTTTATTTTGCAGCAACGCAACTTAAGTTTTCTTTATTACTGTCATCACTTAAGCCTATGGCTTCATAGAAGCTATCGATTTCACCTACATTCGACTTCGGCTTAAAGTAACTCAAGAGTGTTTCACAAACTATCCAGGAGAACATGATGAACACATTGATTAACAGTCAACTTCCAGAATTTAAATCACAAGCCTTTGTTAATGGTGACTTTAAAACCATTACCCATAACGAACTTAAAGGTAAGTGGTCTGTGCTTTTTTTCTATCCCGCTGATTTTACTTTTGTATGCCCTACAGAGCTTGGCGATATGGCGGATCATTATAATACATTTAAAGAAATGGGCGTTGAGATTTACTCAGTCAGTACTGATACTCACTTCACCCACAAAGCGTGGCATGACACGTCTGAGACGATTAAGAAGATTACTTACCCAATGTTGGCCGATCCAACAGGTCATTTAGCCAGATCATTTGGAGTTTATATCGAAGAAGAAGGCATGGCCTATCGTGGCACTTTCTTAATTAACCCAGAAGGACAAATCAAACTTGCTGAGGTTAATGACAACGGCATTGGCAGAAATGCAGACGAGCTACTTCGTAAAGTAAAAGCCGCTCAGTATATCGCTAAGAACCCAAATGAAGTTTGTCCTGCTAAGTGGAAAGAGGGTGCTAAAACGCTTAAACCTGGCCTTGATCTTGTAGGTAAAATTTAAGCGACTCTAAGTCAAAGTGAGGTAGGTATGTTGGATTCAACAATTATTAATCAACTTGAGTCTGTTTTTCAAAAATTAGATGCTCCTGTTGTCTTGAACCTTTACAAGAGCGAACATCAAGCTCAATCGGAACTTGAGCAGATGCTAAGACAGGTGGCGAGTACTTCTGAACTCATCCAAGTTGAAACAGTTGATCAGAGCAAAGACATACCTACCTTTACGATTCAAGGCACTAAGGTTTCTTTCAAGGGAGTACCTAGTGGCCATGAATTTACATCGTTAATCTTAGCCATCTTAAACTCTAATGGAAAAGGCAAGCTGCCTGATGACATGATTAGGGCACGTATCAATAATCTAAGAGGACCTATTAAACTTAGAACTTATATTTCACTCTCTTGTGAAAATTGCCCAGAGGTTGTTCAGGCACTAAATCTTATGAGTCTTCTACATAGCGATTTCAGTCACGAGATGATTGATGGTGGGCTGGTTCAAGACGAGATTGAGTCACTTGGGATCCAAGGTGTTCCAAGTATCATGAACGGCAAGGAACTTTTAAGCTCGGGAAAAATTTCACTATTGGATCTATTAAGCAAATTAGAAAGTGAGTTTGGAACGAGAGAAGCCGCGAAGGATTCTTTGGTAAAAGACTTAGGACATTTTGATGTCGTAGTGATTGGCGCAGGCCCCGCCGGTGCATCAGCTGCCATCTACAGCGCAAGAAAAGGACTGAAAACTGCCATTCTTGCTGAGAAACTTGGCGGTCAGGTTCAGGATACAAAAGGAATTGAAAACCTAATATCTATTCCCTATACCGAAGGACCACAATTGGCGGCACAATTGGCCACTCATATTGCTGAGTATCCGATTACTCTCTTAGAGCATAGACGGGTTAAAAATGTCGTTCCAGCTTCAACCAATCGCATCGAACTTGATAGCGGAGAGTTTGTTGATACAAAAGCCATTATTGTCGCAACCGGTGCCAAGTGGCGTGAACTTGGTATTGAGGGGGAGAAAGAATATATCGGTCGCGGTGTTGCTTTTTGCCCCCACTGCGATGGGCCATACTATAAAGGTAAAAAAATCGCCGTTGTCGGCGGTGGCAATTCTGGTGTCGAGGCGGCGATCGATTTGGCCGGTATTGTTCGCGAAGTTATTGTATTCGAGTTCATGGAAAACCTTAAAGCTGACCAGGTCTTAGTCGATAAATTAAAATCACTACCTAATGTATCGATAGTCACGAATGCTCGAACGTCAAAAATTATTGGTGACGGACAAAAAGTGATCGCCCTTGAATATATTGATCGAGCACAAGAGCAAGTTCATAAAGTCGACTTGGATGGGATCTTTGTACAAATCGGATTATTACCAAACAGTGGGTTTATTAAGTCAGTTGTTGAAACAACCAAGTTTGGAGAGATCGTGACTGATTTAAAGGGGCGAACTAGCCAAAAAGGTATCTACGCCGCTGGTGATGTGACAACAGTACCTTATAAGCAAATTGTTATCGCGATGGGAGAAGGCGCTAAAGCTGCACTTGCTGCCTATGAGGATCAGATGCTGGCCTAATGTTATGCTGGAGAGATGAAAAAAATTTATTATCTCCTCAGTCTAGTAATATTACTAAATAGCTCGGTTCTTTTTGCCAGTGACTGGTCATCTACCAACTTGCAATTCCTTCGAGGTAGCGACTACAAGTTAGGGCCCAAAGAAAGAACCATTATGACGCTAGAACATGCCAGTGGCTGGAAGTATGGTGATAATCATTTCTTTTTTGATATTACAAACCCAGACTCAAAAGATACTGCAGTCTACGGAGAGTTTACCCCCAGCTTAAGCGTCGCTAAGTTGCTGGGTAAGGATATATCTAAAAACTTAATTAACGACTACAGAGTTGTCGCTAATGCTGAGTTTGGGAATCAAATTAGAACTTATCTTTACGGATTTGGCGTTAGTTTTAATGTGAAGAATTTTAAATTTCTTAAGGCTAACCTCATGATTCGAGACAAACCTGAAGTTAAAGGTTCGACTTATCAATTAACTATTGCTTGGCTTTTGCCCTTTGAGATTGGAAAAACCAGATTTCATTTCACTGGTTTTACTGATCTTGCAGGTAAAGAGGGGAGCAAGGCAGCGAATCAATTAATCGTGCCTCAGCTTCTTATTGATGTCGGGAATTATTGGAATAGTGCTGATTGTATTTTAGTCGGTGTTGAGTATCAATATTGGAAAAATAAATTTGGCGCCAAGGGAACAACTGAATCCGTTCCCCAGGCGATGATGAAGTTCTATTTTTAGTTAATTGTAACCTTGAGATCTCTATTGACGCTACATTCAAGCTTTCCATCAGCATTTGGATTAGCTTGATTAAAAACAAGTGTTAGTTCGAGTTTATCACCTTCTAAAACGGTTCCGTTTTTATCAGTGCCGGCCAAGAAACGAATTGTCTTACTGTCACGCTTGTTGGCATTAAATGGCGAGAATTCTTTATTACACTTAATCTCCCACGTGAACAAATCCTCTTCAGATTCGTTATTCAGCGTAAGCTTGGCAGTTGAGCTAGTTCCAACCTCAAGCGATGCACTTAGCTTGCCCTTGTTTGCTGTTCCTGGCGCACTTGAAGGTCCACCCATGTAGAAGTAGGTTGTTGTATCATCAATATGATTCTTTAGTGTCACAAGGATCGTTTGTGCTGATTGAGACGTAGCAAGAATTGTCTCGTACTTATCAATCGTACAACCGCCAACATTGGCCGCATCGGCAGGCATAGAGGCACCATCAAATTGAGTAAGTCTTCCCATATTATTATTGATATTGATCATGCCTGACCCGTCACCGACAGCGATATCAAATGAAATTGCCATTGGCGCACTTTGGACACATCTTTGATAAATCGAATCTGTTTTGCGCTTTAACTGGGCCGCCCACTGGGCACTTGAATTTGTATCTTTAATGAAAACCTTGTTAAGCGTTTTATCCGCCAAGACAGTATAGCTCTTATCTTTAATCTTAAAGTCACAGATATTCTTTGCTCCACTTGTCAGACTTTGAGTTGATCGCTGAAAACGAGTGTTTGGAAGATAGAGATTGGTCATACTCATAATGCCCGAATCATTGGCATTTTGCTGTTGCAAGATCTCTTCTGGCGCGTCCATTAGGTAGCACTTGCTGGCAAAGGCATAATCCATACTTGGTACGGCGTAATTTTCATTATTATTATAGCGAGTGATATTGCTATCAATCCATGAGGCGTGTCCTCTTAGTGAAGCATAAACACCCGGTAGACCTTTTTGGCCACAGCCAAGACCAAAGTTCGTAACACCAACCAAAGTTGATTTGCCATTAACGATGGCAACGAGTGGTCCACCAGAGTCGCCCTGGCATGAGTCTTTTCCACCTAGTGCTTCACCAGCACATTCGTGTTTGCTTGAGATGGCACCTTTATAGGCTTCAACAGCACTACAAGTTGCATTGTCGATGAAGGGCAGTGTTACTTCATGTAAGTCGTTTCCATAGACGGTGCCAATGGAGGTCATATTGCCGCGACCAATGGCCTTAAGAATAGTTTCATCGTTAAGTGCGACTTGACCGCGATTGATATCAGCAGGAACTACAAAGCCTTCAGCTTGTGCTTGATCATAAAAGATCAAAGCAATATCGTTAAAAGTTCCAGCATATTGTTGGTGAGAAATGACGGCATGAACATCAATGACTTTAAGAGTATTAACTCCGTCTTGTTTTAGGCCTGCAACTAATTTGAATTTTCTAGTCTTAGCGGCGACACAATGGGCAGCGGTAACGGCCACACCAGGCGCAATGGCGGTTGAGCCACAAAATGCTGAGTTTAAGGTTCCGTCCATTGATAACTGGAGGAAGAAATTTTGAGCCCCAGTTTTTGTTCCACCGATGATTTTATCTACTGGCTTGGCCCAAGAGCTAAGTGGGGAAAGGGTAGTTAATAGCGCAATCAATGCCAAATTCTTCATAGGGCTTCCAGATAAAGTTATAGGGGTTTTTACCGCGATCTGAGCTTTTGATAGGGGAAAAGTGAAAACTTGGTAAACTTTATACAACCTGCTGATTAGTTGTAGATCACCCTGATTTTAGAGTCACCCAGAGTCGACTTCTCTAGGTGTAAATTGACAGGAATTCGGTCAGTTAGGGCTTTTACGTGGGAGATAAGGCCAATTTGTTTGCCGCGACTTTGGACACTCGATAAGACATCTAAAACATCATCTATTGAGTCGCGATCGAGGGTTCCGAAGCCTTCATCTATAAAGAAGGCATCGACTTCAGTCTGTCCACGGGTCAGCTCTGCCAGTGATAGCGCCATGGCAAGGGAGACTAAGAATGTTTCACCTCCAGATAAGGTCGAGACTTTTCGTTCTCCGCCACCGCGCCAATGATCGACTACTAGGAAGTCTTGGCTTTGCTTTTTGTTTTCGAGTAGGGTGATTTGATAGCGCCCTTCAC
>PBCC01000046.1 GCA_002716825.1 Halobacteriovorax sp.
CTATCTGCTTCCTTGGGATCAGCTTGCTATTTGGGCAATTACGGTTGGTTCCAACATGGCTAAAGCGACTCCGTTTGCTGGTCATGGTGGTCCCGGTGCAGCTTTGGCACAAATTGGCGATTTCGTCATGGTGTCCGATAAAAACGACGTTCGCTTCCAGCTTTTGGCCGGACGTTTTGTAGGTGAGCCTGCATTGCTGCGTTTTTATATCCTCCACTGCGTTTTCATTCCACTTGTTGTCGGCGTCTTAATTGCCGTTCACTTTTGGCGCGTACGCAAAGATGGCGGAATTTCAGCTCCACTATAAGATAAGGATGTAGGTAAAAGGCCATGAAGCATTTTATTAATATCATTGCCGATCCAATTTATTCGTTTCCAATTTTTTCATTGCTCTTTTTTGCAATGATCAAGTGGTACAGAGTTGTTGGAACGAAAAAGTTTGCATGGGTTTCATTGGCAATTTCTATTCCAGTGACAGTTTGGTTTTTGGCAGACCCACAGTTTATTAAAATTATTCTTTGGCCTGACAATATTCCAATCAATATCTTGGTCATACTGATCGCTTTTTTAACTTGGTTCCCACTTTATAAAGCAGCAGAAAACGACAAGAGACTTGAAGCCGGACTTGAGCCAATAGAAGCTCTTCCTGAAAATCGTGAAAAAGTTTGGGCGTGGCCAAACCTTGTTTATACAGAACTTTTTGCCATTATCGCAGGAACAATCTTTTTGGTTGTTTGGGCCATTATCTTTAAGGCTCCACTTGAAGAACCAGCTAACACAACTTGGGCACCAAACCCAGCAAAAGCTCCTTGGTACTTCCTAGGGCTTCAGGAGATGCTGGTTTATTTCGACCCATGGATGGCCGGTGTTGTTCTTCCTGGATTAATTGTTGTTGGACTAATCGCCATTCCTTACTTGGACACCAATCCTAAGGGGAATGGTTACTATTGTTTCCAAGATAGAAAATTTGCCATTACAAGCTTTCTTTATGGCTGGTTAGTGCTTTGGATCTATCTGATCATCGTTGGAACATTCTTGCGCGGACCCAACTGGACCTTCTATGGCCCATTTGAATATTGGGATTTCCATAAAGTCGTAGCCGAATACAACGTGAATCTGTCTGAGTTCTTATGGCTTAAGTGGCTCAATACATCTATGCCAAAGAATATTTTTGTTAGAGAAATCCTTGGGATCATTCTGACAGTTGGCTATATCGTCGTGTTGCCGATCCTTTCGCTTAAGACAAAGTTCGGCAAAGAGATGCTTGAAAAGATTGGAGCGATTCGCTACTACATCGTGGTTTTCCTTGCGATTTCTATGTGTAGTTTGCCGATTAAGATGGTTCTTCGTTGGCTATTCAGCTTGAAGTACATCATCGCGCTGCCAGAGATTGAACTTAACCTGTAGAAGTTTGTTAGAAGGATTATTGCGATGTCAAAGAAGCAAGAGCCAGGAATGGCCTACGACATGTCTAAGCTGAATAAGATCTTTGCGTTCTTATCAGTTGGACTGCTCATCACAACATTCTGGGTTTTCCTAGATGATTATATTCGTCCATGGAAAGCTGTTCAGCTAGAAGCGATGCAGATTCGTAGAGATAAACTTCAGGAAAAAGTTGAAGAAGCTAAGAAATCTATCGACCAAGAAAAGCTAGCGGAATTGCAGGCTCAGTTGGCCGAAGGCGAAGAGGCGGCTAAAAAGAGACAGGCTGAAATCGCAGCGCTAGAAGCAGAAATTAATAAAATCGATAAGGATATTAAAGAGGAAACAATCACCAATGGTCGATTGAACTCTATGGTGTCAGCGACAACTTTTAAATATGAAATCGCCAACTCTCATGGCGATGCCAATGCCAGAGCACTACTGGCTACACTTCGTGATTATAAAGAAAAGTTTGAAATTTCTAGAGATCGCATGAAGACTCTTGAAGCCTCAATGAAAGCTAAAAATAAAGCGCTGGATGCTTTGCGCGCTGAAGTCATTGAAGCGGAAAAAGGCATTGCCGATATCACAAGAACTTTAGATCTTTTAAAAATCTCACTCGCTAAAACTGATGTAACCCCAGTATTTGCAGTGAGAAATGCTCCTTTCCTCGACTTCTTAGATCCAACGCTCAAAATTCAGCAATTGGTTATCGATAAAGTAGAAGATGATAGATATTTCGTTAGTGTTCCAAAAGTAGATCGCTGTATTACTTGTCACACTTTCATTGATCAAGAAGGCTACGAAGATCAACCGAACCCACATAAAACTCACCCCAATCTTGAGCTTATGGTCGGAACCGATTCTAAGCACCCGATGAAGCAGTTCGGCTGTACATCATGTCACGGCGGTGAAGGGCACAGGGTTCACGACTTCAACTCTGCAGCTCACATTCCACAAAATGAAGAACAAAAAGCCGAGTGGATTGAAAAGTACAACTGGCACGAACCACACAAAATCCCTCAGCCAATGTTTAAACTTCAGCATACAGAAGCTTCATGTGTGAAATGTCACCAAGGTGTTGAGCACCTTCCGGGTGCGGCCAAACTTAATGAAGGCTGGGATAAAATTGAAGAATATGGCTGTTATGCCTGTCACAAAATTGAGGGTTGGGAGCACAAGCGTACTCCGGGACCAAGTTTAGAAAAAATCTCTGCTAAAATTGATAAAGAGTTTTTCAAAAACTGGGTATGGAGCCCTAAAGAGTTTAACTCCCACGCCAAAATGCCATCGTTCTTTGCACAGTCTAATAACTCGAAAGATGAGTTTATGGAAAAGAACGTTGTTGAAGTTAACGCTATTACTGAATATGTCTGGGATAAAGCGCAGGATTATAAGCCTTTTGCAAAATACCAGGGCGGAAATAAAGAGCGTGGTAAAGAGCTTATTAAAGAAGTCGGCTGTATGGGCTGTCACGGTGTTGAAGGTTATGAGGCCGAGTCTAAAAAAGTCGGAGCTTATGCAGGTCCTTATCTCACAGGAACGGGATCAAAAGTTAAGAGTGCTGACTGGTTAGTTTCATGGTTGATTAAGCCTTCGCATTATCAAGAAAATACGATCATGCCATCGTTTCGTCTGAGTGACCGCGAAGCCAACGACATTACTGCTTATTTGATGTCGCTAAGAAATAAGAAGTTTGAAAAGCTAAAATTTGAAGAGCTTAATAAAGATCTTAGAGATGAGCTTTTAGTCGAGTACTTTGCTGCTTTTGATACATTGGAAGTGGCCGCTCAAAAAGTTGAGGCAATGTCTGATCGCGAGAAGACGCTTGAACTTGGATATCGCTCGATCGGAAAGTATGGCTGTTATTCATGTCACAGTGTTGAAGGTTTTGATGGGCGAGCAGGCATTGGTCCGGAACTAACAAAAGAAGGCTCGAAGCCACTTACTCAATTTGGTTTCAACCAGCAGCATGACATTGAGCATTCCCGTGATGGCTGGATTAAGGCTCACTTGATTAATCCAAGGCGCTGGGATGGCGGACTTGATAAGCCATTCAAAGATCTTACGAGAATGCCTAATTATTATATGACTGAAAAAGAAGCTGACAGCATTACTCTTGCTATCTTGGGTCAAGTCGCTGATGAAGTACCCCTTAAAGGTATTAAGCGCATGAGTGCTCATGAAAAGCTAGCCAATGAAGGCATGAAGGTCGTCAACAAGTATAGCTGCGTTGGTTGTCACAGTGTTGATGGTTGGGGCGGTAAAGTTGTTAAGATGTATGACGATACAAATGAAGCTCCACCGCAATTAAACATGCAGGGCTTTAGAGTCCAGTCAGATTGGCTTTATCACTTCCTTGGAAATGTTCAGCCAATTCGTCCATGGTTAAAAATTAGAATGCCATCGTTTAATCTATCAACTGAAGAAAAGAACGCTATTGTTACTGGCTTTCAGGCTAAGTCTAGTCAGCCGACTTTTGTAGCTAACGATGAGAAAGTTGAATGGGAGCCAGGCGAGCGCGCTGCTGCTGTAAAACTTTTTGAAGCTTTAGCCTGTGCTTCATGTCACACGACTGGCTTTAATAAAGATCAAGCTTCTGCGCCAAATCTTTATAAAGCAAAGCCTCGCCTACGTCCTGATTGGATGGAAGCTTGGTTGCACAATCCACAGAAATTCGTACCAGGAACGGTCATGCCATCTTTTTGGGAAGGCGGAGAGTCTCTTGAGGAAGGAATTCTTGGTGGAGATGCTGATAAGCAAGTTAAGGCCTTGGTTAAGTACATCTTGGAAATTGGCGAGAACGAAATTCGTTCTCCTATGAGGAGATAATTATGAGCAGCAAAGCGCCCGCTCTTTACGATTACCCAGAAGACAAAGAGTTTGGAAAAGCCAGCCCGACAAAAATTGGAATGTGGGTTTTTCTAACAACAGATGCCATGTCTTTTTCAGGACTACTTATTGCTTACGGAATTCTAAGAGCAACAAGACCTTGGCCAGATCCAGTTCAAGTCCTTGGTGGAGTTGAACTCTCTGGTCTAATGACCTTCCTTCTTATTTGTTCTTCTGTTTCTATGGTTATGTGTATTGATGCAGCCAAAAGAATGCAAAGAAATCAAATGCTTAACTGGCTACTTGTCACGATTGGTGGTGGGGCAGTCTTCTTAGGTCTGCAAGTTTATGAGTACTCTCACTTAATGAATGACATGGGGATGACACTTGCTACCTACGAGCATGGAGAAAATCTTTTCTCATCAACATTCTTTGCCATCACTGGGTTTCACGGACTACACGTATTAACTGGTACGATCTACTTAATTTATATGTATGTACTGGCTCACCGTGGTCGCTTTGATAACGGTGATTATGACCAGCTCGAAGTAGCGGGATTATTCTGGCACTTTGTTGACCTGGTTTGGATTCTCGTCTTCACATTTGTTTATTTAATATGAATAAAGTTATCGCTTTAATTTTCTCAGCCTTTATGTGGGGACAAGCCTTTGCTTGCCCCATGTGTGCTGGATCTAAGACGAGTGAAGCCGATCAAAATCTAGTTTATATTTTGATGATCTTCATCGCTCTTATTTATATCCCTTTCTTTATTATCTACAGAACGATCATCAAGAATCGTCATCCTAATATTCCCGCAGACAGTGAAAACAAATAACGACTCTAAGGCTTACGCCGTTATTGCACTCGTGAGTGTAGCTGTTCTTCTATTTTTAACCTGGTTGATTTATGGAAAAGAGGCGGGAGTAGCTCACGATCATTGGGCCAGCTGGCTGCCAGCTGTTAACAGCCTGCTTAATGCCACGACAACAATTTTGCTCATACTCGGATACACGGCAATTAGGGCCAAGAACAAGCAACGTCATATTAAGCTGATGTTGAGCGCGACCCTCACTTCAGGTTTGTTTTTAGTAAGTTATATCACCTATCATCACTTTCAAGGTGACACGAAGTTCGTGGCAGAAGGTGTTGTAAGACCAATATATTTCGCCATACTCATCAGTCATATTGTCCTTTCCATTCCACTTGTTCCCATGGTTTTTACGACGCTGTATCACGCTTTTAATAAAAACTATGAAAAGCATAAATGGATGGCAAAAAAGACTTTTCCAATCTGGTTGTACGTTTCTGTTACTGGCGTATTAATTTATGTGTTTTTAAAACTGTTCAATCACTCTTAGTTTATCAAAATCTTTTATTTCCTGATAAAGACTAAATCCAAAGCGCAAAGTTGAGCCTCTGCTATCGGTAAGAATGTCATGCTGTCTCAGTTTCTTCTCTAAATTGTTAGCCTTTTCTTGTGAACCGAGATCAAATGCTAAGAATTGAGCATCTCCCGCACTGTTGAGTAACATGCTTTGATCAAGCAGTTTTGTGCTTAGACTGCTGATGATGTCTAAAAAAGCATTTTGCAGATCTAGGATATGGCGATGAATCTTAGTCGTAGTTAAACCTTCAGCATCAAATAAATCATAAACGGCAAGCGAGCGATAGACCGGCGTAAAGTCCATGGTTGAGCCCCAAAATCTGGCGGCCTTTGCAGGAAAGGCAATCTTGCCTTGTTTTGAAGCAAGCGCATCAATTTGTGCAAACCATCCTGTGATCTTTGGATTTTGCTCACTGGGTGGGCAAGTCATAAAACAAAGACCTTCTCCACCTTGTGCGTATTTGTAGTGCCCAGATATAAAGTAAACACGATTTTCTATCTGCTTTAGGCTAATCTCTTTGGTCATATAGCTGTGATAGCCATCGATAACAATTATCGCGTGATCATCAAAGAGTTGAACCAGTTGGTCTAAGTCAGTGATGGTTCGACCTGAATTAAAAAATGTCTGACTTATAAAAATGAAGTCAAAAGATTTACTCTTACTTAGCAGCTTGATCTCATTCAAAAGATCTGTTTCACTTTCGGTCTTTAATCGTTCAACCTCAACAATGCTATCTTCCTCTAGTTTGGTTATCTGCCTAGAGAAGCTATGAAATTCGCTATCTGTTGTGAGGATCTTTGGCTTCGTTTTGAAATCGAGTAATGATAAAAGGCGAATAAGTAAATCGTGTGTGTTGGGTGCGAAAACAATCTGTTCTGGGTCGCTGAGGTTGAGTCGCTTTGCGATATGTCGCTGGAGTGCGGGAATTTTTTGACTGAAGAAGTACTCCCATTTGTGATCGGAGAGCTTGGCCGAATCGTCCCAGTAATCTAATGTTGCTTGACGTGTGATATCTGGCCAAAAGTGATGTGAGTGGCATGCCATATGAAGCTTGCCTTCATGAGCTCTTAAAAAGTGCTGATAGAACTTCTTATAACTCATTTTGTTCCTTCTTCTGCGATATAGAAATTGAGTTGGCGCTTTAGTTCTGTAGGCAGAACTGGCAGCTTTGATCTCGGTATTAAAAAAGTAGAGAGATTAAAAAGATCTAGGTAAACACGATTTTTTTCGGCCGCCATTTTTAAATATTCATGACCTGAAGATCCACCTGTTCCAACTTTGGTTCCAAGCATTCGTTGCGCCATGATGGCATGTCGTTGGCGCCAGCTAGTAAAGTTTTCATCAATATCCATGAGTAAATTGAGAAGTCTATAGGGCTGATGCAAAATAGGTTCGTCGCGATAGAGCAGAATAAATAAGGCATTAAGTGTCGCTCTTTGAGACAGACGCCTTTTTCCAGACTTGGTTAGTTTTAAAAATTGCTTTGGATCAAAGAGGCTGGCAAATGTTTTCTTTGTACTTTCGAGTCCTTCCATCTGTGCTTCTTTGGCAGCCTCTGGAAGAGTTGCTAAGTTCTTTAGTAGAATTTGTTCTTCGTTGGTGAGCATATCGTCGACTGTTGTGCGATAGGCATTCCAAAAATCAAAATTCTTTTCTTTGGTAAAAGGGATACGCTCTAACCACTTCTCAAGTCCGTCAAAAAGAGATTGTTGTGCCTCAGCCTCATCAATAGACTTTTGATCGGCTTCGGAGAGTCGTCCCATAAAATATTGGCGATCAATCTTTCCACGTCTGCCTGTTGGTAGCCCCATGATGATTTCGATTTGCCTAAATTGAATACTTTGAAAACCCGAAGCCGGCACCAGAAGGTCTCTAAACTCGAGGAAGTCCATAGGAGTCATGGTTTCCATGACTGGTAATTGATCAATCAAAAGGTTTTGAATTTTAATGATTCGCTCTAATCTCTCATTCACACTGTGAAGAGAGCGCTCCTCAATGTTGTCACCTACGAATAAATCGCGAATGGACTTAAGCTCGTGCAGAATTTGTTTAAACCAAAGTTCGTACACTTGATGGACAACGATAAATAAAGTTTCATCATGGGATTCTTGTCCTTGGCTTTTACTTAACGGCACTTGCGCCGAGAGTAGTTTATCAAGTTTTAAATAATCGCCGTAATATGTGCCGGACATTTCGAACTCCGTGTTTTTAATCTTAAAAAGCATAAACGATCCAGCTTCATTTGACAGTTCTTAGGCTAGACAAATGCGCTGAGTTAAGTTGCCGATCATAGGGGCTATGTGTATAAGATCCAAAAATCAGAGAGTGAGATGTCCCACAGAGTAAATGTTCTAATTATTCTTCTACTTTCCGTCGTGCTCATGGCGCTGGGCGCCTATTTGCATGATGCTGAACTCGGGGCTCTATGCCCAAGTTGGCCTTTGTGCCCGGGACGTTTTGCCGATCAAATCATAATCTATATTCATAGAGCTTTAGCTTTAATACTGGTTCTTAGTTGTCTTGCTTGCGCTACTCATATGCGAAAAGACTCTTCGCTCAAAGGTAGTAAGAATCTGACTTGGATGAATTGGATCGTTGGTTTGATTTTACTGCAGGCTCTTTTGGGCGCACTGACGGCACTTTTTAATTTGCCGGCGATCATATCTTTTGTTCATCTTATTATTTCAATTGTGACCTTAGCCTTTACAGTGGTTCTTCATCATGGACTTGGGCCAAGGGCGATATCTCCAGGACAAGAGCTGCCTGTTCTTATTAAAGACTCACTCCTTATTTGCTTAATTTTATTTTTTATTCAAAGTCTACTTGGTGGACTCGTTAGGCATACAGGCGCTGGGGCTGCATGTGGTCTGGGTGTTGGGCATTTATTAGTTTGCACTGATACTTTAACCAGTATCAGTTCGTGGTGGCCGGAGAGAGCTGCCTCACAACTGCAGATGTTACACAGACTCAGTGGGATATTTTTATTTCTTTTTGCCCTGCCTAGCTTAGCTTATTCTTTTTTAAAGTTCTCTTCGCTCGAGGGCAGTACTGCGGCCAAAGCAAGAAACTGCTCCCTCTTGGCTATCCTCCTCTTATTTGTTCAGGTGTATTCAGGCTTTTATAATATTGCCAGCAGTCTCGCCATTCACGCCACAGTCTTTCATCTTGTCATTGCGGCAGCTCTTTTATCGTTCGTTCTCAAAGCCAGACTTTATCATGTTGCCATGGAAACAGAATTTTCAGGCAAAGCACAAATATCATTTTTCACCGATATCCTAGAACTCTTCAAGCCTCGTCTCGCCGGTCTTGTCATGGTCACCATGTTAATTGGCGCTTTGCTGGCACCTGGTAAAATTTATTTTCTTGATGTCATGATTTCTTTTGCCCTCATTTTTATGGTGGTGGCTTCTGCCACAACACTGAATTGTTGGATGGAGCGAGATATTGACGGCTTGATGGAGAGAACCAAAGATCGCGCTCTTCCTTCTGGAAGAATGCAGCCAAAGACAGCGTTGATCATTGGCCTTGTTATGGCGGTGATATCTTTGCCGGCAATCTACTTTATTGTGAATCCATTGACCGCGCTTTTAGGTTTGATTGCCCACCTTATGTATCTTTTAGCTTACACACCACTTAAGCAACATTCGGCCGCGGCGCTTTTTGTCGGAGCAGTTCCTGGTGCTCTCCCGCCAGTAATGGGCTGGACGACCTTAACTGGCTCAATGGATGCTACCGCTTGGTGTCTGTTTGCTATTTTATTCGTCTGGCAGCTTCCTCATTTCTTGGCCATCTCAGTTTATTACCGCGGCGACTATGAATCGGCCGGGATCAAAGTCTTCGCCCGCAAAACAAATTTTAGTTCTGTTCGTCGCGACATACTGCTCTATACGCTAGTGCTCATGGCCTGCGCGCTAGCACCTGCTTGGTGGGCAGGCTTTAGTAAGACCTATGAAACATCAGCAACCATAGTAAGTTTGGCGTTTTTAGCAGTTGCCGTTTATGGATTTTTTATTGAAAAAACTGAAGACTCGACGCGTCGTTGGGCCCGACAGTATTTCTTGGGATCGATTATTTACCTGCCGCTGCTGTTAGCGGCCATGGTCTTTTTTCAGTAAGTACAGAGCGTATCTAAGTAGATTAAGTTAGAAATTTTGGGTACAATGCCCAGGCAATTCATTGAAAATGTTAGAGTTTACTCGTTTATGAAGGAAGGCTTATGGAGCTTTTAAACGCCATTTTTGGGCGAGCTGTATCTTTTACAGCAAACGCACCTCATCCGATGGCACCAGACATGAGTTTGTGGCAAAGAATGTTGCCGCCAGAAGATATTTCTGAAAACGGTCACCTGATTGATTGGCTGTTCAGTTATACAACTTACTTAAATATTTTCTTCTTCACTCTTGTTTGTATCGGTCTCTTCGGATTTTCATACCTGTATTGGTATAAGCGCCACCCTAAGGCTGAGTATACTTATGGAAATAAGAAGACACATATCATTGTCGCTACAGTTATTGGCGTAGCGGTTTTCTTCGGCATCGATATGAATATTACTCGTATGTCGAATAATGATTTCATGAATGTTTTTGCTAAGTGGCCAACTGCTGAAGAAGAAGTTGAACGTGTTGAAGTGCTAGCTCAGCAGTGGATGTGGAACTTCCGTTACGCTGGTAAAGACGGTGTTTTCAACACTGACGATGATGTTCTAACAATGAATGATCTTCGCGTACCAGTTGGAAAAAAAGTATTGTTTCAAGTCACTTCTAAAGACGTCATTCACTCATTCTTCATTCCAAATGCCAGAAGAAAAGTGGACGCCATTCCAGGTCGTATTACTCGTATGTGGGTAACATTTACGAAAGACGGTAAGTGGGAAATTGCTTGTGCTGAAATGTGTGGAACCTTCCATTATCGTATGGCCGCCAAGCTCACGACTTATCAACCAGAAGAATACGCAAACTGGTTAGCCGAAGCAGAAGAACGAGCATTAATTGAAAACGACCCAGAACGTGCAGAAATGTACTGGGGTTGGAAATGGGAATACTAAGCTAAGAGAATTTAGGGAGCACCGACATGGCCTTCTTTGAACAACATATGCA
Organism: Halobacteriovorax sp.; assembly: GCA_002716825.1. GTDB lineage: Bacteria > Bdellovibrionota > Bacteriovoracia > Bacteriovoracales > Bacteriovoracaceae > UBA4207. The sequence continues at coordinate 10,736 of PBCC01000046.1, forward strand.
TGCCGCACCAAAGACTTTTTTGTCGAAGTATATTTTTTCTTTCGACCACAAAGTTATTGGTAAACAATTCCTTTGGTACGGAATCCTTTTTCTAGGTATTGGCGGAATCATGGCCCTCATGATTCGTTGGGCCCTAGCTTTTCCTGATCAAGCTTTCCCAATCATTGGTCAGTTCATGTTCCCTGAAACTGGTGGCATTATTCCTCCAGATACATACGCCATGCTTTTCACGATGCACGGTACGATCATGATTTTCTATGCCATCACCCCGATCTTGATTGGAGCCTTTGGTAACTTCTGTATTCCACTGATGATTGGCGCCAGGGATATGGTTTTCCCTCTCTTGAACATGTTGTCATTTTGGTTGGCGGTTGTTTCTGGCGCAATCTTAGTCGGATCGTTGTTCACTCCACTTGGAGCGGCAGCTGGTGGCTGGACGTCTTATCCAACTCTATCAACATTGATTGGTTCTCCTGGTACAGGTCAAACTCTTTGGTCTTTGGCCATCTTTGTTCTTGGTGTTTCCTCGACAATGGGAGCGATTAATTACATCACAACAATCATTGTTCTTCGCGCACCTGGCATGGGCTATTTCGATATGCCACTTACTGTTTGGGGTCTGTGGTTAACAGCTATTCTTAACGCGATTTTCCTTCCTGTTCTTGGTGCCGGCGTACTTCTTCTTATCTTCGATCGCGTCTTTGGCACTCAGTTCTTCTTAGCTGGCGCAGCCGCCACTAGTGGAGCGGGTGATCCCGTGCTTTTCCAGCACGTCTTTTGGATCTTTGGTCACCCAGAAGTCTACATCCTCATTCTTCCAGCTTGGGGTATCGTTTCCGACCTTCTTTCGTTTTTTGCTAGAAAACCAGCTTTTGGAGCCAAAGCAACAGCTCTTGCCATGACTGCGGTCACTGTGCTTTCGACGCTTGTCTATGGTCACCATATGTTTACGACTCAAATGAGTCCGCTACTCACTCAGTCATTTATGACTTTGACGATGACCATCTCAATTCCATCGGCCATTTTCTTCGCCAACTGGCTTGGGACGATCTGGCGTGGATCAATCCGTTTCGATTCACCGATGCTCTTTTCACTGGGTGTTGTTTTCGTTTTTGGTCTTGGCGGTTTGACTGGGCTATATCTTGCGACTGTGACAACTGACCTTTATCTTCACGATACATACTTCGTCGTTGGTCACTTTCATTACACAATGGCGGCTTCAGTTCTTTTAGGTGGCTTTGCCGCTGTTTACTTCTGGATGCCAAAAATGTTCGGAGTCATGTGCAACGAGACTCTAGCAAAGTGGCACTTTTGGGGCACGATGCTCGGTCTCAACGGTGTATTCATGGGAATGATGATTGTAGGTTATGCGGGTATGCACCGTCGTATCTATAACCCATTCATCTATGAGCACCTACAGCGCTTGATTCCAATCAATGAGTTTATTACTTGGTCAGCAATTCTTATGGGTCTTTCACAGATCTTCTTCGTGATCAACTTTGTTCACGCTGTGTTCTTCCAAAAGAAGAAGGCAGAACAAAACCCATGGAATGTTGGAACGCTTGAGTGGACAATTCCTTCTCCTGCACCAAATTACAATTTCAAAGAAATTCCAGTTGTGAAGTGTGGTCCTCACGAGTTTAGTAACCCTAATCTTCCTGCTGGTCGCGACTTCCAATATCAGACTGAAGAATTGGTTAAGGCTTAATTGATGTCGACACAAACGAATCACATTCCAGGCACAATCCGCGAAGCGAAAGCGATCGGCAGTATTGCTATGGTCTTTGTTCTTGTGTCGTTCTCAATGCTATTTGCCACTCTTTTTATGGGCTACGCGGCGCTAAGAAATAGTGCGCCGGTGTGGCCTCCTTCGGGAATGACAAACCTTCCACTGCTGTTACCAATTCTAAGTACAGTCTTTATTGGGCTTAGTAGTTTGACGTGGCTTAAGTTTGAACAAACTCTTAAGTCTATTTGGGTACAGTTGACTTTAGTACTGGGCTTAGCGTTTACCGCTTCACAATTTGCCCTTTGGGCCAAGCTTAAGCAGCAAGGAATTTTTGCTGATACGGGTGTTTATGCCTCTATCATCTATACTTTTACTTGGATTCACGTTGCCCATATTGCAGCGGCTATCATTTTGCTGTTATGGCCTCTTTATTGGGCACGTAAAAATTTAATCAACGATCTTCGCGCCGTAAAAATCGTGAGCATCGGAAAATTTTGGCATTTTTTAGGCCTTATTTGGGGCGTGATGTTTGTCACTCTCTTTGTGCTTTGAGGACGGAATAATGAAAATTTTAAAAGGCTTATTAGTTTTATCACTGCTTTCAACTTTGATTGGTTGTGAAGGACAAAACGAATTTCGCGAAGATGTCATTATGGCCGGCGGAAATTACGTTAAAGCCGATACGCTTAATTTAGGTAAGAGAATTTACACCGAATACTGCATGGCTTGTCACGGTGATAAGGGTGACGGTAACGGCGTTGCAGCTATGGGGATGTCGACTCCAGCTCGTAACTTCACTCTTGGAATTATGAAGTTTGGCGATGTTGTTTCTGGAGAGCTTCCACATGACGGCATTATTAAAATGCATATTAAGCGTGGTCTTCAAGGTTCAGCGATGCTGCCTTGGGATCTCTCAGATACCCAACTCGATGCTGTAGTTCAATATATTAAAACTTTCGCGCCAGACACATGGATAGGAAAAGATAAGCAGCTTGGGGCTAAGATTGAAATCACTAAAGATCCATTTGGCCTAGCTCGAAAAAGTAGCGCTATTGAGCAAGGTAAACTTGTTTATCATATGAGTGCTAACTGCCAAAGTTGTCACAGAGCCTATGTTTCGCACGAAGAGCTTTCGAAGCTTAATCAAATCGCTTACGGCGAAAAGATGACAGACTTCGATCCAACTCTTTATGAAGTAAAGCCACAAGAGTCTGACCATGGGTACGTCAACGTACCACCCGACTTTACTTGGCATGAACTGCGATCAGTTCAAAATGTAGAAGATATGTACTTACGTTTAGCTGCCGGTGTCGGCGGAACGGCGATGCCAGCATGGAAAGACACTTTGTCTGACCAAGAGATTTGGGCCGTTGCTTATTATGTTCAAAGCCTTATGGAATATAAAGACAGCCCTAAGCGCAAAGAGTTCCTAGATCAAATTGAAGGAAAATAATGTCGACTAGCATTGCTTACCAAAGAGACCACAATACGCTCGAACGACTTGTTCGCCACTGGGCGTTTTGGCTTGGTTTTATGGTGCTTGCTTTTTGTTATCCTATCTATAGATCAGTAAATCGCGAGTTGCCACCAGAGCTTCCTAAGCTATATCAAGTTCCACAGTTTCAATTAACTAACGATTTCAATAAGCCCTTTGGTAGCGAACAACTGAGTGGCAAAGTCTATATTGCAAACTTCATGTTTACGTCTTGCCCGACCACTTGTCCGGCGTTGATGGAAAAAATGCAGCAAGTTCAAAAACGAATTCGCGGTGTAGGCTCCCAAGCAGCCTTAGTTACTTTCACAGTTGACCCAGAAACAGATACTCCACAATACCTGCATAAGTTTGCTCGTGGGCTGAACGCCAATCCATTCGTATGGAGTTTTCTAACAGGTGATGAAGCAGCGATTAAGTCGGTTCTGATTGATGGCTATAAAGTACCTATGGGGGATGGCAAGCAGCCTATCCAGGGAATGGTCGACGGTAAAGAAGTAACACTCTTTGATATTGTTCACTCTGAAAAACTCGTTCTTGTCGATCAAGAAGGGTGGGTCAGAGGTTATTACAGCACAGATAAAATTAGTATTGATCGCTTAATGGTTGATCTTGGTCTTACCATGAATCGCCATTTATATAACAAGTGAGGAATTGAGATGGCCCACGGTACAACAGAACATAAAAGTCACTGGAAAGAATATTTTATCATTTTTTTGATTCTAACTTTTTTAACAGCCGTTGAAATTGTTATTCCAGGCCTTGATACAGCTTACGTCTATAAAGCTAGCTCTCTTATTTTTCTAGCTATTGGTAAAGCTTTCATTGTCGCTTACTACTATATGCACTTGAAAGACGAGAAAGGTTGGTTGAAGTTTATTGCCGCAATTCCGATCTCAGCAGGACTCTATGCTCTTGTTGTTATCCTCGAATCAGTTTATCGCTAAGGAGCTATCATGAGTGCAACAGAATCACGTGAAAGTACGTTAAAGGTAAATGCTCAGTTTGAAGGAGTTCAACAAGATCAATTCTATATGCCAACTTGGGCATTGATTTCAGTCTTGATTGTTGGCTTCTTTGTTCTTAAATCGTTCATTTATATCAAGGATGACAAACGTCACGGGCGCTAAACGTTAAAATTGAAATAAAAAAAAAGCCGCTTTAAAAGCGGCTTTTTTTTTGATTGGGATATCGTTACTTATCTTCAACAACCACGGAAAGCATCTTGTCCCCGACCTTAATCTTGTCGAGTAACTCGAGCCCTTCAACCACCTGACCAAAGACTGTGTAATTGCCATCAAGGTGAGGAAGAGTAGTGAGTGCTAGGTAGAACTGACTATCAGCACTGTCTGGTTCTGAAGCACGGGCCATAGCAACTGTGCCGCGAATGTGTTGAATATCATTAAACTCTGCTTTTAACTTTTTACCGCTACCGCCAGTACCTGTTCCTGTTGGGTCGCCACCTTGAGCTACAAAGTTTGGAACAACTCTATGAAAAGTTAGGCCGTCATAAAAGCCACTCTTAATAAGTTCAACGATACGGTTAACTGTATTAGGTGCTTTGGTAGGGTAAAACTTAAAAACGATATTGCCGTGAACAGTCTTAATAGTAGCGCGCGCCACAGAGAGACCGTTAGAGTCGGCGGTAAGGGCATTGCTTAAAACTTGCTCTGATTCTGTTGTACTTTCTTTCTTAGTACACGCCATACCACCTAAGAGTGTGAGGCTGAGAAGGCTTAAAGCAGCTAGGAATCGATTGAACTTACTCATGAGGATGTCCTCCTTAAAAACTTTGTAATATCCATAGTTTATACTTTTTATTGAGACTGGCAACTTTGTTAAAAAAAAATGAAAAATAAGAGAAAACTTAGTTGACATAAACGCAGGCCTCGCATAAATTCTGCCTCACCTTTTCAGGCTTGGATTTGTGCGGGGGTGTAGCTCAGTTGGGAGAGCACCTGCTTTGCACGCAGGGGGTCGCAGGTTCGACTCCTGTCATCTCCACCATCATCTTTAAGTGATGGAAAGGCGATCTTTGAAATTCGAATAAGTGTTAAAAGTTTTGTTGTCCTTCGGGATAACGAAATAAGATGAGAAAGGAACCGATAAGTTATAATCAGCTTATTTTAGTCTGACGTAACTCAACCATCGTTCTTACTGGTGAACGAGTCGCGCTTAATCTCTTGGCCCGCGCCAGCGCAGTGGCGACTCATACAAAACGCTTTGTCGATTTATCC
>PBCC01000047.1 GCA_002716825.1 Halobacteriovorax sp.
CTCAATAAAGGATGTGACACAAATCAATGTATAGAGAAAGCCCAGAAACTTAACATTACCCGTCTTCCAGCAATTGCAGTGGATGGAAGGTTGCTCGAGTGCTGTAAAGTCGGTTCAATTTCTGAAGAAGCTTTAAAAGCAGCTGGAATTGGTTAAAATTGAGTCATTAAGCTCCATCTTTGGGTGGAGTTTAATCTTAAAAAGCTTAGGCTTACGCCCAAGTAAAGATAGCGATACAGGATTCTGCGATGCTATTTTTAGAGAATATTCGATAGTTTTCTAAGACCGTCCATAAATCGCGATCTGCTGATCACCATCATTGTCTCCAGGAACGAGACCAGTCTTCACCTTCATCTCCATCGACTCCAGCAACACGGATATAAAGCCCCATGGTTTTCAAATCTCTCCAAACACAAATTTTTATCACGATCGTCGCAGAGATTCCTTTAGCTAAAATTGAATTAGCAAAATAAGCTCTTGGAGCGTGAAATTTTATCGAAGGCAGACCAATTTCAAGCAAAAAGTCTTTGAGAACTTTAGACTGCCCTTTGCGGTCCCATTAGCGAAACTTTAGAAGAACAATATGTCACATCAATGGAGATGATTTACTGGGTGCCGGCTACTTCATCCATGGTTCTCTAACGAAAATACTTTAACTATGAAATTGGGGAGACTGAGACATTTTACGTTTCCGTCTTCCCGTCTTGTTCGATATTATTGAGCAAAGTGGTAATCATTCCCAATTTTTCCGTAAGCGTTTTCTTGAGTTGCACTTGATTTTTATCTTTATGGATCGGCAGTAATTCTTTTATTTCATTAAGACTATAACCTAAAGACTTAATAGTTTGAATGAACTTGAGTGTATCAATAGATTCATGAACGTAATAGCGATAGCCATTGTCTGCTCTAGAAGGTGTGGGAATTAAGCCCTTTGACTCATAAAACCTTATGGTCTCTACAGTGATGCCACACTTTTTTGAAAGTTGTCCGATCGTTAACTTAGCTGAAATATAACCTCCAAAAGACCAAGGCTAGAGTGAGCTTCAGGCTTTTACTTTTAGCTCTTCTCCTTTACTACGCTTAAGTTGCTGAGTTTGTGACAGGGGTGTAAATATTTAATTTCAGTTGAATTAGTGAGCCAAAAGTCATAAAAGTTGCTCAGTTTATATAGCCAATCTCTATAGGTGTAATATGAAAGTTTTGATATTCGCAGTTCTGTTTTTTTACTTTCAAGGTGCTTTTGCAGCAAGCACTACAATCAAAACCTGCGACCCCCAAATAGCTGAAACACTTCCTTACGATCCAACGCCAGTCTATGCTCCAGGCACACCGAAACTACCTTTCACTTGTGATGGAAAAGTTAAAGTATTTGAAATTACCGCTGAAGAAGTTTTTTCTATCTTCGATGAAAAGTATGAAGCCGGACCAATATATACTTGGGGCTATAACGGCAGTAACCCAGGTCCAGTAATGGAACTCATTGAAGGTGAGACCGTTAGAGTTATTTTCAAAAACAAACTACCTGAATCAACAACTCTGCATTGGCATGGACTCGAGGTTCCTTATGGTCAAGACGGTGTTCCTGGTCACTCTCAAAACCCAGTTATGCCAGGCATGGGTTTTACCTATCAATGGAAGGCGGAACAAGCTGGTACATTCATGTATCACTCAAGTCAAAATCTCGCCAAACAACTATCCATGGGTCTCGTTGGTTTTTTAATTATACATCCTAAAGACAAGCCAGAAACACTGGTTGATCACGACATCTTACTCTTTCTACAAATGTGGGCCATCCCTTCGCACAGTATATTACCGGATCCAATGGCTATGATGTTTAACTACTTCACGATGAATGGTAAAGCTTCGCCGTATATTCCATCTCCAACAATCTATGTTGGTCAAAAGGCGCGAATCCGTTTCGCCAATATGAGCATGGCCGAACACCCTGTTCACCTTCATGGCCATACCTGGCGAGTAGTAGCGACAGGGGCTGGAGACAATCCAACATCGACCCACACGCTTGGGAATACTATTTTAGTCCCAACAGCACAAACAATGGATGTCATCATTGATGAAGTGAAGACCCCTGGTGAATGGATGTTTCATTGCCACCTGCCCCATCACGTTACAAATAATATGGATATCGAACCTATTCCGGGCGAACCTATGGACATGGACAATGGGGGAATGCACATCATAATGAATGTCCATAAGTCCCCTGGAGTTCCTGGTTATGAGAACCCAACTCCACCCCCAGGAGGTGGTCACGGTGGACACGGAGCCGCCGCTCCAAGTTTTACAACTTATGATGGCTACATAAAGCTTAAAAATGGTAAGCGAATAGATGCATCTCTAGAGCTTTTTAAAGTACAAGAAGATCAAGACTGGAGAAAAGCTCAGGCTTTTCTAAAGGTATTTCTTAGCGAAGATGAGTTCATTACAATTAAATATGAGAAGATGAATTTTAATTTTGAGTCTGGATTATTTAATTTTGAATCTGCAGACAAGTCAATTTCACTTTCAAACCTTAGCTTCATGGATCATGCTGGTATGGGCATGATTTCAGGCGAAGTATCTATTGATTTTGGCACAAGTGTAGCCGAGCTAAAGCTAAACGCTAGAAATGAGCCGAGAAATGATATCAAACTTAAATATAACACTAGTATCAGTGGGGAGTATTCTGCAGTTTGCAACGACCAAGAAAAGCTCTTACAAATTACGACATCAAGAGCAATGATGAGTTCAGAGGGAAACTCAACTAATCCAATTGCGAACTTCCTCACTTCGGGAGTTATTGGCACCAAAAATGGACCAATCTCGCAGGTAGAGTCTTTCATCTCTGAGGTTTTTTACAATCCATTTGAATCTACTGTTAACTTAAAAATTAATACAAATGGTGCGATTGAAGTTGTTAGTTGCAACACTACTTTTACAGGCAATCGTCTAACTGGACTAAACTGCAACAACGGTTGTTACTACGAAAAGCAGTCAGAAAAACAACTCTCAGGGTCGAACCTGAAATTTCAAGAGAATAAATTCATTGAGGATAAGAGTTCCTTGGTGACAGAACTTGATAAGCCCGAGGTCTTTACTGGTTTATACAAAGGTATTGTAAATCTAAAAAACAATCAATCGATGGCACTTAAGCTACAAATTGTCGGAAAAAAGTTTGCGAACAACGCCATGAGTTTAACAAAAAACTTTATATCTGGAACAATTGCACTTCTCATTGCAGATAAAGAAATGGTCTACAAAATTAAGCAAAGACCTTACCTAAACTCATCCTCTCCAATCAATAACAACAAAAACCTTTTATTACTAGAAACGCATGACAAAGTCAGTGTGACCATTTCCAAGTGGACACGAATGCAAATCGAAGGCGAGCTTTATCACCAGGACTACGGACTTCTAGGCGCGTTTGCGGTTAATAAGTCGATACCCAACTACATCGATATAGTGAAGAAAGAGAGTGTTAAAAATGTTACCTTAACCACTCCGCTCGAAGGGGTTTTCTCAAGCGAGAGTTGGCAGTTGAGTCTGCAAACTAGTCAAATTGAAGCAAGTTCTCAGTCCAGCGTCTTTACCCCACTTCACCTTAAGGGCTCTTTAAAAAGTAACGATGGCTTTTTAAAAATTTCATTTATCGACGGTAGTTATGACTTTGCGATTAAGACATTTTACTTAAAAACTGATGATGGTCGAATTTTAAAAGGTAAAGTCAAAGACGAAGAAATCATATTAACCATACCTTCAAAGTTCACAAGAAGAGCAAAGTACTTAAATCTTCATGACTCGACTTTCACATTAAAAAAGGTTCCTGCTCTATGAAAAAATTATATTTACTAGCTTCTTTGTTAATTTTTTCCAGTGTTTCCATGTCACAAACGATCGACATTTCAGCACTATATTCACAAAACTCTCAGCCAAGTCAATGTGACTTTACGAGTTGTTATTCTCAATCTGATATAATGAATAGTGCAACTGCTTCTTCCTTCTCAAGTAGAGAAAGCTTTTTAAACCTATTCACTGCTCGTCAGAATATTAAAGTAAAGATGTCACAACTACTTCCGTCCTTTAATCTTCGTATCGACAATGTTTTTAATGTTTTTGACTATATTCCAAACTTAATAGGTTTTATTTTTCCAAGTAACTGGTTCAGGTTGAAAGAGTCTAAACTACACGCTAAAGCACAAGAACAAAGCTTTATTTCAACCATTGCAAATCAGAAAAATGCATCTCAAGGTCTTTACCTCATGTTGCATCAGGAATCGATAAACGCGAAAATCGTTTTCAATCATATTCACTTTGCCAAGCAATTGCTTTCTCTAATGCAGGCTCGATATGAATATGGCGATATTGCCTATGAGGATATCGAGGAACTTAACGCGTTCATTGGCTTCATGAGTACTGATTACTCAATGCAAAAGTATCTTATAAAGCAAATCCAGCTCGATATGGACTACCTTGTCGACAACATTAATATCGATCTAGATGCGGGTCCTCTTAACATCAAAACACCTGAGTACGGTGAAATGATTGCCTTAAATGCCGATGAACTTCTTGCCCCTGTTTTAGAAGCTGCTCCTGAATTAAAAAGTCTAGCCTATCTCGCGCACGCTGCTAAATACAGCAAGAAAACTAGAGTTTATAACTTCCTTACCCCTGACAGTGACATTGATAGCGCCCTTGGCTTTGGAACTGCTGCAAACCTTCGAATTGCCTCTTCAGAAATTGAGCAACTTGAGATCAATCGTCAAATGACACAGTCTGAACTGACGAAGAGCCTTTTACTTATTACAAATGGCATCACTAATTCGATTGCACTTAATGCAAGCGCTCACTCAATTCAGCGATCTTTAAAGTATATCTTAACGAGTTTAGTAGACGACTTTAGGGTAAGTTCAAAAATTGATATCAATAGATTTCTATCAGTCCTTAATGACAATCTCCGTGCACAATTTATGATCAACAACAGCTCACATGCCTACCTTCAATCGATGGCAAATATTAGTCGATTACTACTAAATGGACCAGATTACTCGGAGATCGCAAACCTCATTCCTAATAGTACGACCGATATCGACTGCTACTTGCGAAAAGAAAATAGAAAAATCAAGAAGGCCGTTGAAAATGGAGAACTTACCATTTCTGACAATCTTATTTTTTCAAAAGATGAGCTCGCCTTTTGTTTTTAACGAGGTAGGATGAAATATGAATTTCGTTATTCGACTCATTTTCCTCACTAGCATTCTTAGCATTTTGCAAGGATGCTACCGTCCGAGGTCGAAGTTAATATACGAAGAGATTAAAGGGATATCGGGCTCAGGCACCCTCATTAGAACAACTACACCCCTAGGTTTTGATTCCCTTCATAAGTTTATCCTCAAGCCTAAATGTCTTAGTTGCCACTCGGGCCCAAATGCAGAACCAATGAATGACCCTATTGATTTTTCTACGTATGAGTCAACAATGGTGGATCGCTTTATCCCCCTTGTCGTTAAAGGTAACCCTTACAAGGGTAGATTATTCAACTCTGTTGAATCCGGTGAAATGCCACCTAAAATGAATCTACACCAAAAGGAAATCGATTTTATTAAAAAATGGATCGAAGCCTGTGCACCAAAAGAAGCTGTAACAGAAATTCCCTCTGAGTGTCCTGCAGATGATGACGGGGGAGATGATGACTGGTAAAAACACTGATGGACTCAATTCCATCTAAACTGAGGAGATAGTATGAAGAAAATATTGACCGTAACTATTGCAATGTTGGTACTTTCATCAAGTGCCTTTGCTTTAAACCCTGTATCAGAAACTGCTGACGCTGTTTCAGCAGCGTTGACAGAATACCAAGCAAGTTACGGAGCAGATGCACAGGTTCAATTTAAAGGCGTAAGAGCAGCAGCTGCTTCAGCAAATGGTGCTAAAGTGAAAATTTATCTTAATAATACTGAAGACACGATTGATTATGGTTGTCACAGACACGACGCTTCAGATCCTTTTGAATGTCACGAACTTTAATGAATGATTGCGTAGGTCAACAAATTATTGACCTACGCAATATTATTACTCTAATTCTACAAAAGTTCCTTCACTAAACTTTATATCATTATCAAACTTAACAACCGAATAGTGTTCATTAAGAAGCTTCGTTACTGTTCCTGTACCCGTTCTTTTTTTCTCACAAAGCATGGTTGGTTTATCTTTTCCTCCTAAAGGCGGACAGTCGTTTGTAAAGACTGATACTTTGTCTCCAACCTTTGCTTCATTATTTCCCAAACAAACATGGGCCTCACTTGGACTAATCTTCATGGCCACAGATCCACGCATAGTTGAATGGGCACAGCCGCCAAGAACCATCAAGATAACTACAGACTTTAGAACTCTTTGCATTATATATCTCCTTTAAATATTTTCGATCTCCTACATGTACCACATTAGAATGTATAATCGAAGTTTTACTCACTGCGATTAGGCTTTCCTAGCGAGAAGGTTTGAGTATACCTAATGCATCAATACCAAGATTGACTGAGGTTATTGTGCATGAGTAGGATTATGCGACTGCGATCAAAAAAGGACATCTTCTATGAATAATTTATTTTTAATTCTATGCATTTTTACTGGCCAGGTATTTGCCGCAACAATTGAATATGATCTCAAGATAGAAGAACAAGATAGTGCCATGACTATCAATTCCAATATCCCAGGTCCTGTGCTTACTTTTACAGAAGGCGATATTGCGAGAATTCACGTCACCAATAGAATGAACGTAGAAACGTCAATTCACTGGCACGGATTGATTCTTCCAAACTTTCAAGATGGGGTACCTTACCTTACCACGCCCCCAATTCTTCCTGGCAAAACCTTCACTTACGAATTTCCACTTATACACTCCGGAACCTATTGGTATCACTCCCATACCGGACTCCAAGAGCAACTTGGTGTCTACGGTTCTATTGTCATTAAACCAAAAACTCCATCACTAAGTTACGATCGTGATGTAGTTCTCGTTCTATCTGATTGGACAAATGAAAACCCTAACGAAGTTTTACGAACTCTTAAAAGAGGTAGCGAATGGTACGGCATTAAGAAAAAAAGTGCCGTAAGCCTTTATGAGGCAGCTCGAGACAATGCACTTAAAGGTTTCTTTAATATGAAATCAATGCTTATGCCTGGAGTCGATATTTCGGATATTGCTTACGATGCTTTTTGGGTCAATGGAAAGGAGACATACACCTTAAGTGATGTTCGGCCTGGCGAAAAAGTCAGACTTCGCGTCGTGAACGCTGGGGCATCTACCTATTTCTGGACGACATTTGGAGTTGATAGTGTTCAGCTGGTTTCAACAGATGGAGTTGATGTCGTTCCCATCAAAGTTGAAAAAGTTCTTCATGCGATTGCCGAAACCTACGACTACCTTTTTACAATGCCTCCCTCAGGAGCAGTTGAAATTAAAGTTTGGGCACAAGACGGTTCAGGAAGTGCGAACGCAATTTTAGGCAAAGGCAAACTACATAAAGCAACTAAAGTGCCGACCATTAACTACACACAAGAGCTTAAAAAATCTGAAAATATGGATATGTCGATACTCATGACTGACCATTCGATGGAACACTCGAACATGGAAGGCATGGGAAATATGGAAGGCATGTCACATATGGAACATTCAAAGCCAAATGTAAAAACCCTTAGCTACGAACAGCTTAAGTCTAAAACTAATACCAAGCTTAAGAATCATAAAAACTTAAAGGAGATGACCTTCGACTTAAATGGCAATATGTGGCGCTACATCTGGAGCATTAACGGTAAGACACTATCCGAAGTTGATAAAATAAAAATAGAGAAGGGACAAGCAGTACGGATCACTCTTAACAACTATACAATGATGCATCATCCGATGCACCTGCATGGTCATTTCTTTCGTGTTGTAAATAGTAATGGCGACTACTCCCCATTAAAACACACTGTTGACGTAGCCCCCATGAGTTCGGTCACGATAGAATTCGATGCAAACGAAAGTGGAGACTGGTTTTTCCACTGCCATGTTTTGTACCATATGAAGGGAGGAATGGCGCGAGTCTTTAGCTACGGAACACCTCGCGATCAACGCCTACAACCCTTCAAGCTCTCCAACATTCTTGAAATGGACAACCATTGGTTCACCTGGGGCTCAGTACAAGCTTCTTCGCATATGAGCTCATTAGAGTTCACATCATCAAATACTAGGAACCAGTTCAATCTTGGCGGCGAATATGGCTATAATAAAAACCTTGAGGCGGATATTAGTTATGAACGCTATGTATCTGATTACTTTCGACTTTTCATAGGGGCTAATAGTGAAAATGAAAAAGAAGATAGCACTGAGGAAGTCGAAACCCTAGGTACGATTGGGGCAAGGTGGCTTCTTCCCTACTTCATAGACTCTGAGCTTCGCGTTGACAGTGATTTAAATGTTATTTTTTCTTTGGGTACAGAATACCTCATTTTTCCGCGTACAATGATGTTTGCTCGCTGGGAAATTGGTAACAATTGGGGCTGGAAGAAGAAACTAGAGGCTGACCGTTCATGGGATAGAGAGTACACATGGAGCGCAGGGCTGGACTACGTTTTATCAAAACAGTTTATCCTCACTTCTAGTTACGATAATAGATTTGGTGCTGGCGCTGGACTCATTTATTTATGGTAAATTCAAAAGAAGCTAAATCCATCTCTCTTTTGGGCGCTGTTTCTATGGGCACAGGAGTCATGGTAGGTGCAGGTATTTTTGCGCTTACAGGAGAGATCGCCAGCTATGCTGGAAACCTTCTAATGTGGGCCTTTATTGCTGCTGGAATAATAGCCGCAATTACTTCATATACTTATATTAAGATGTCCAATGCTTACCCCTCTTCTGGCGGTATCGGAATGATATTAGTCAAAGTCTACGGGAAGCAACCCTTAGCTGCATGGGGCGCCCTACTCATGCTTTTTTCGATGATTATTAATCAGAGCTTAGTCGCACGTACATTCGGAAATTATCTAGTACAATCTCGCTTTGTAGCAATTGATCAAATCTTTGTCCCATGGTTAGGGCTTGCACTAGTACTCTTCTCATTTATTTTAAATATGCTTGGAAATAACTGGATTCAGAAGTTTTCGTTCATAACTGCTCTAATTAAAGCTAGTGGGCTTATGATTTTAGCTGCTGGTGGACTTATGGCCAGCGGAGTTAGTCTACCGTCTTTTAGTGAAGCTGAGCTCCACACCTCGCCTATAAACTTTATAGGCGCTGTCGCTCTTGGAGTTCTAGCCTTCAAAGGCTTTACCACAATTACCAACAGTGGAGGAGAAATTACTTCCCCACACAAGAATGTTGGTCGCGCTATCATAATTTCTCTTTCGATTTGCTTAGCTATATACATAATAGTCACTCTGGCAGTTGGCAGTAGCCTCAGTCTTGAGGAAATTATAAAAGCTAAGAACTATTCTTTAGCAGAGGCTGCTAGACCGAGCTACGGCGAGATGGGCGTCACACTTACAGTCATAGTTGCAATCATCGCGACTTGCTCTGGGATTATTGCGAGCATGTTTGCTGTTTCTAGAATGCTAACAATGCTGACTAAGATGAAGCTTGTGCCACACAGTCATTTTGGAATGCCTGGATCAATTCAAAAGCATATACTTGTTTATATTACCGTTATTGCAGGCTCAGTTACGGTACTTTTTGATGTGAGTAGAATTGCGGCCCTAGGAGCCTTCTACTATCTCATAATGGATATGCTAATTCATTATGGTGTACTTAAAAATGCTGATCGAAGCGAAGTTCAGTTTAATTCTATTGTTCTAATCGCTTCGATTGCAATAGATTTGATCGTTTTAATTGGTCTTTTTGTTATTAAAGGAAAAGACGATCCACTTTTAATCGCTATCGCTTTGTGTTCAATGCTCGCTATCTATATCTATGAGAGATACTTTATAAAGAGGGCTTTGTCGTAATTACGGTAACAGTTCTAAGGAGTCTTTAATCCACTGTTGAACTAATGCTTTCTCCTGGGTCGTTAGCTTCGAATCCCAATGTAAAACTTGATACCGTAAAGGTGGCATCTCGTCCTTTCTTACCACCCGAGCTAGCGCTTTAAGATCATCTCGAGGTGAACCGTGCCCGGCAAATGGAAAGCTACTAGACATATCCATATGCTCTTTAGCCTCGCGCATATCATATTCTAAAAGATGAGAAATCCCTGGTATTACAGAGTACCAGGGAAGATTATTATTAATGCCATGACAACTTAAACATTTCTTTTCAAACATTGGTTTGATTTGTTTTTGATACTCAACATTTATTTTTGCGAGAATATCGACAGGAGGACCTGGATTAACGATTTCAAAGCCATCGTCATCGTACTGCTGAGCAGATGAAGTGCTCAAAAAAATTGCGCTAATTATCAGAGTAAGTATTTTCATTATTTTGAGAGCTTGATGCCTTTAACGACTACCATATTCATATTATTGCTTTGGAAAACTTCGCCCTTTACTACAACATCTTGCTCAGCATACTTAATAAATTGCTTGTTAGTTGTCTTCAAATCAGCGTGCCCTTCACCAGATATTTGATAAATCTTTTTGTCCGCCGTTAAAATTCCAATTGGTAAACCGTTCTCAGCACATTCTTTAAAGCAATCTTTATGTGACTTACCTACTGCACCATGCTTAATGAAACAAGTTAAACCTATTAACTTACCAGATAACACTTCTTGCTTTTTGTCATTCATACCAGACTGATCAGATGATTTATGCTCATCTCCGTGAGCATAAATATTTGTAGATAAAAACAAACTAAAAAATAATATCAGAATACTGTTCATTATTTACTCCTAATTATAACAAAATTTTAAAACCTTGCTTAACACTTTGAATATGAGCATTAATGCTGAACTTCTATTGCACTTCGGGGTGAAGATTGATCTGCTTGACTAAAGTCGCTTGAATATTGATCAATTACAAATACACCCATAACAACAATACTTAATACAATAATAATTTTCTTTGCGCTAAACTTTGATTCACAATCTGGACACATCACTAATTCCATATTTAATATTTTAATTTGAACCTTTTTATATTAATACGTATGCAAGAGGACAATTGTGACATCTCAATTACCGCGATAGATAAACTCTGTAATTACAAAGAGTTAAGAAATTGAAAATAAGTAGCATTTTTAACTAACACAATTAGTAGAGCTAACCTCAATCTCAATACACTGAGCTTTCAACGCATTCATACTCTTTGTTTATGAGACTGCTGGCAGCGCATCAAATTGCGTTCCCCCCCATCCCTAACAACAAATATTGTAATAAATGTGGCAGTAAAAACTGACCAATCCATAGCCATCCTTTCTTAATGAGTGCAAATTCTTTCTTCAACAATCAAATGCTCAATATTAAATTTTTCTAGAATTCGAGCTCTATAAAATTCACTACCTTTAAGATCATTATTGAATACCATTACTTCACATGCGTGAGCGTTAGGTGCAATTCGCCAAATATGCAAGTCTGTAATTTCGATATTTTTATCTTCTAAGAAAATATTTTTTATATCATCTTCCTTAATTAATTTTGAGTTACCATCCAATAACTCCCAGACAGTCGCCTTGCAAAGCCCATAGGCCCATTTCAAAATAACAATTGATCCTACGACACCCATAATAGGATCGGCCCAATTCCATCCAAAATATTTTCCTGTAATTAAAGCTAATATTGCAAGTACGGAAGTAAATGCATCTGCTATAACATGCATCAATGCACTTTCATGGTTGTGATCATGAACATGGTCATCATGATTATGGTGCTGATGATCTCCATGCTCATGATGATGATCATGTGAATCTTTTAACAATAAAGCACTTAGAAGGTTAACAACTAGCCCTACGACAGAAACCCAAATTGCAACAGAAAAGTCTATCTCTGTTGGATTTAAAAATCTCTCTATTGACTCAACTCCCATAAAAATAGCAACAAGCCCCAGCATTAAAGCACTAGTATATCCACCCAGAGGAATTAGCTTACCTGCTCCAAAGGAAAATTTTTCGTTGATACTTCTTGATCTTGCAAGACGGTAAGCAACAAGAGAGATTCCCAATGCTCCGACGTGACTCGCCATATGCCACCCATCGGCTAGAAGTGCCATTGACCCAGTAATATATCCATAAGAGACTTCGAAAATCATTGTTATGAAAGTTAACCCCACGACAAACACAGTTTTCTTTTCGTTCACTCCAATCTTACTATCTTGGATTACATAATCATGATTATGTTTGTGAGTTGTATGTGACATTTATATATTCCTTATTTCCAATACGTTTTCATTAGCTTAACTAGTTCTAAAGCAGACTTATCTTGAGGACTTTTTGGAGCTGTTGGATTTTTCATCACATGCTCTTTTACATGTCCCTCAATCAATTCTCCCATAAGACCATTTAACCCACCTCTACAAGCTGAGAGTGTTTGCAATACCGAAAAACAATCCTTCTCTTCATCTAAACTTCGTTCAACTGCCTCTAACTGCCCTTTTATTCTTTTAATTCTCGATTTTATCTTTTTCCTATCCTCGAAAACATGTGACATTGAAGCCTCCATATACTATACCCCAGTATAATACATGAAATAATAACGCATGTAAACAGGAAGTAGACAGTTCATAAGAAATGAACTGCCTTACCAACTACTTTCTGTATTATTGAAGGTTAAACAAACTTAGAGGCATAGGCATGAATAAAGTAACCCAAACCTAGAAGTGCAATTCCCATAGAGTAACATGTCCAAAAGTTCAAATTGAACTTATCCGCCATTAAGAACGGTACAAAAAATAATATCGAAACTGGTATCGCAACAAATACGCTCTTAGCATATTCTACAGTCTGCTTAGAGTCGCCCCATTCTATTTGAGAGAATGCTAAGGCCAGCAAAGTTGTAAGTGGCAGGGCTGTTAAAAACCCTGCCAAACCTATCTTCTTTCCTGAAAGCCAAGTTGACCTTCCCCCAATTTCTTAACTAGCTTGCACAATTAGCTCTGGCGCGTTATTCAACCGCTAGGAGCAGTTATGAAGAAGAAAAGAATCTCTGAGGATCAGATCGTAAAGACCTTAAAACGCATCGAAAATGGTGAGTCTCCTAAAGATGTCTGCCGAGAGCTAGGTATTCACCAACAGACGATCTACAACTGGAAGAGCAAGTATGGCGGGATGGAAGTTAGCGAACTCGCCGAGCTTAAGCGCCTACAAGATGAAAATACTAAGCTCAAACGTTTAGTGGCCGATCAGGCCCTCGACATCGTCATGCTAAAGGATATTAACTCTCGAAAGTGGTAACTCGCCAGGCAAAGAAGGAGGCGGCCAGAGACCTTATCAAAAGCTACGAGGTCTCTGAGAGTCGCGCTTGTCGAGTGTTGCAATTTCCTCTTTCAACATTTAGATATGAGTCTCGCAAGATCGAAGACACTGAGCTTGTGGAGCGCATGAAGTATTGGGCCGAGAAAAGGCCCAGATATGGTCATCCTAGGATTCATGAGATGATAAGACGTGATGGCCATATGGTTAATCACAAGAAGACCGAGCGACTTTATTATAACGTACTGAAGCTCACGATCAGAACTAAGAAAAAGCGCAAGCGCTATCGCTGTGAGATGAGGTCTCCCATTGAAATGCCTACGCTTCCTAATGAAGTTTGGTCGATGGACTTTATCTCAGATTAAATTGGCTGTGGCAGGAGAATAAGAGGCCTTACTATTGTAGATATCTTTGGCCGCTTTAATCACGCGATAGAGCTTGATACAAGTCTTTCAGGTGGTCGTGTGGTTCAAGTATTAGAGCGTATTTGCTGGAGTTCGGGGTATCCAAAAGTAATCTCTGTTGATAATGGTCCTGAGTTTATTTGCATGGCGCTCGATCGTTGGGCCTACAAGCACGAAGTGAAATTAAAGTTCTCGCGCCCCGGAAAACCAACGGACAATCCCTTTATCGAGTCTTTTAATGGAAGACTTCGAGATGAGTTTTTAAATGCTCACTGGTTTACGAGTCTTGACCATGCGAGAGCAGAAGTACGAAGATGGAGAAAGGAATACAACGAAGAGAGGCCGCACAGTTCTTTGGGAATGAAAACACCCAAGGAATGGCTGGCAAAATATTATAAAATCGACGCCCCTGAGCTAACTGGCTGAGTTAGTGGAAAAGGGAGGAAGGTCACAAGGACACTTCTAAATTTGTCCTATCAAACAATATCCAACTGATTTCACTCAAGTTTAAAAGCTAAATCACATAATAGGGTCTTTGCCATCAAAGATTATTAAAAAATTGAATGTGAGTATTTACCTTCATACCAAGTTAAGTATTAAAGAATAAGCCAACCTAAGTTTTTCATCCTTCATGGCTCGCAAATATTCGTAGCACTCCTGAACGATTTCATCCTTGGTTACTTCTTCTTCCATCATTTTAGCGAATTGCTTCATATCGTAGTCATAAGACGCGACAATGTGCTCGAC
>PBCC01000048.1 GCA_002716825.1 Halobacteriovorax sp.
AGCGCCGCCATTGAAATTGAACCTCTCGTCGCACGTATTGAAGGGCGAGCTGAGCGCACTCAACAAGAAGTCGCCAGAGCTTTGTTAACGCCTGAAGGTGCATTTACTTACGCCGCCGGAATCGCCAAGCATGTGATCGATCTTTATAAAGAAAAAGGGATTGATATTAGTGATAAGCCAGAGGTCGTAGCGACGCTTTATAATATAGGCCGCTACGAAGAGCGAGTGGAGCGAACAGTACGCGAAGGACGCCAACCAGGTGTGAATTATTTTGGTTTGTTTGCAGAAAAAAATATGAAAATCATTGATAATATTATCTCTGGCACAGAGACGATGATTCAAGATGAACCGAGTTGGTTTGATCAAAGTCTTCATTTCTTTGGCATTGGTGGTAGAGATATCTACCTCAGATCAAAACCTGATCAGTGCTCTACAGCAGGGCGTGGCAATAGCGGCTTGTATAATCGTTCACAGTCTCTGATTCAACATGAGGTCGTAGCTGTTTCAAGTGATATCAATGATCACGAAAAACTCGGTGAAGCCTATGGCTGTGATGCGGAGAAGTGGATTCTTATTCGCGATGAAGATGGCAATGTCGGTTGGATCAAGGAAGGTTCGTTCGTCTATCCTCCTGTCAGTTCAATCTCGATTGGCTTTTTTGAACGAAGAGGTCTCAACTCTTGCTCTAATGAATTAAAACGAAAATTTCCGGATCAATTTATCGAATCAAGTGACGGCCAAGCAGTATTTAAATTTCTAAGTGAAAAAGAATCAGGCGAAGTCGATTGGACTAAACCAAATCACAATGAATATGAATGTGGTACGGGACCTCAAAACTCTGGCCCTAGCATGGGGGGGCCTGGAATGGGAGGCCCTGGTATGGGAGTCAGTCCTCCACCAGCTAGTGCAAATAGTAAGGCTGAGTTAGAACGACGCTTTAATATTATTAAAGATTTTAAAACAGTTGTGATGAGTAAATTACAAATTACCGATTGGAATAGTCCTTCTAACCCTTACAAGCTAGCCTTTGGGGAAGAGGCGACGGCGCAACAATGTCAAAGCCTCGAACAGAGTTTTGCAAATGGTGCCTATACAATGGGAGCTCCAAATCCCGAAGCTCAAAAATATGCGACCTCTTGCCAATTAAAAAAGATTGAAAGTTGTCTTAGTGGTTCGATTCCTTGTAGTGCTGATAACGTTTCAAGACTAATGTTTAACGCTTCAGCTTTTACAGTGAAAGATAGACCAAGTTTTCAAGACCTCACAAATATTTCCCAAAACCTAGCCTTTTTGGGCTATGTGGATTATCGCGATCCAGATGGTGATAAATGGAATGTCGAAGTCAAACAGCTGGCGACGACTACGATTGAGCGATGCCAAGAAGTATTCGCCTCTCTACCGAACCTAGTTCGAATGAAGGATCTCTTTAATACAATGCAAGCATCTTTGCTGGATATTGAGGATGGAGCAGTTATCTTTGGCTATTACTCTGGCTTTGGTGCTTATGCAGGCGCCAGTGCTAGAGAGGTTTTAACGCAACATCTAGAAAGCCTAGATCGTATATGCCAGGATGTTAAAACTATTTTAGCTCCAGCTAATCAAAGTATTTCTACTGACGTAAACTGTAATCCCAATATTATTGAATCAGATTTATCAAATAATATGGGTATCAGCAGCGACGTGCTTCGGACGATGATTTCGCAAGACCCTAGTGACTTTGAAGCAAGTCTGGATCAAAGAATAGGTGGTCTCTCGACTCTCTATAGCCTTAGAAACCCGGTTTCAGCTCAGGGTAACGCTACTGGAATGGGAACAATTGGCAGTTATATGCCACAGGAAGCGGTTGCACAGGACCCGCTTCAATGCTCATACGATCCTTTTAAAAACTCTGAGCTTATTCAAAAAATCTTAGAGGTCGATTGTGTCAAGCGCGCCTATGTACCGGATCCATGGCTTGTAAACCAAGCTGTTGGAAAACCAAAAGATGTCATTTATAAAGAGCGCCGAGACACCGATAAATTTGTGATAGAGTTAAGGTGATTATGAAAAAAATATTATGTATTCTGATGCTTTCATTTTCTCACACTGTTTTTAGCAGTGAGTGTAAATCAGTGCAGTTTCCTTTCTCACAAGCACAGAGCAAGCAGGATGTGGCCAATATCTTAATTAACTCTAATCAAGATGATATTGATCAATATCTCTTTTTCGAACTAACGACTAGTCCCGAGTCAAAACTATCTCCGATCTTTTTTGATTTTCTGATTAAAAAAGAGCAGGACAAAATGAAACGTGGCTTCTACAAGACTCTTGAATGGGCCAGTAAAGATGATGAAGGTGTTAAGCGAGCACTTAAGCTTTCAGAAATCTGCACACTCTATCAAAAAGTAAACTAGAGATAGGGCAGACATTCAGTTTGAAATTTCTTTAAATTCTCAGGCTTTCGACAAAATGTTTGTCTTGCTGGTAGAGGATATTTCTCCAAAAAACTCTCGGCTTCAGTCGTTGGCTTTGGTGTTGATGTGGCAGATACTGAGGGAGTAGGTGTTGCTGTTGGCGTTACAGTAGGAGTTGGCGTCGGGGTAGGGGTCGCCTTCGCTTTTATTAATTGAATCTTATTAATCTCTTCTAGTATTCCTTTGAGCTTATTATCACTTGTTCCACTTTTACTTAGACGAGAATCATAATCAGCCGCAATGAGAAGCTTTATTTGCTCAAGCATGGCCTTGGCGTTGGCATAATCTTTTTCTAAAGTCTCATGGCTTTTCTTAAGCTCTTGATAATCTTTTTGATTTTGTTCAAAGTCATGGGGTGTAATTTTTGCTTCTAGTTTGTCGATGCGCTCGCTTAAGAGTTTTATCTCAGTACTATTATTATTCTTCAGCTTTGCTTCAAGCTCTTCAATCTTAGTTTTCAAGTCTTTGTTCAAAGCTTGTGATTTTTGAAAATCTTGCTTGAGTTCGCCAAAGGCTTTAGACAGCTTTTCAAGGTACTCACTTGATTGATCAATTCGATCAATTTTGGCCAGGTTAATATCTGGCTTATAGGGCTCTAGCTCCTTGCTTGGGGTGGCTTCTTGAGAGCGGACCGTATAAATGGTCAAAAGGGCGGCAAAAGCTATCGTCACGACTTGGTATTTCATAGCTTTATTATGCCTTGGAGTCGACTTCCGATAAAGAGGTATGAAGCGCTTAGCAGCTATTATCTTAAGCCTATTCCCGATTCTTTTGGTTGTTCTTTTCAGCGACTCCACTGTACTGCGTGCACCTGCTTCGGGTGCGATTAAACATGTTGTTTTCGATCTCGATGGAACTCTTGTGGAATCTTTAGGTTTTGATGTCCCAGGTGATGTGGTGTTAGATAGCGGTGAAGCGTACAAAGTTTTTCCAAGAGCACGCGAGTTGATTGAAAAAGTTTTAAAAAATGGTGCTAGTGTTCACTTTTATTCAGGTGGACCACAAGAGAGAAACTTAGACCTTTTGACTAAGCTAAAGCTGAGTGATGGTAGAAGTTTTTCCAGTGTTGCTTCAAGTATTCTAGGTCGAGAGGATTTGATTGATTTAGGTGACCAAGTCCAAGGCGAGTATTTTACTGATCGCTATAGAAAAGATTTGCTAAAAATAGGTGATCTTGAGAGCTTAATTATCGTTGAAGACAATAAATTCTTTCCACTCGATGAAGCGCAACGAGCACGAGTTCTTGAACTCCCTATCCATGACGGTGGACCGCTTAAGCCGTGGCGAGAAGAGCATCGACTTACTTGGGCCTATGAAGTGATGGATGATGTTTTAACTGGTAAGCCTTTAAATCAGATCAATCACAATGATGTAAACGAAACGATTATAAATGGTATAAGACAGTTTGGTGAGAGTGCTAGAGGAGATTTATCCCGACACGGATGCGCCGGGATATTCTATTCACTGCAATTTAATTAGTAGGCGAGACTTCTTTAACAATCTTTGCCATGTCGCGAGGGTTTGTATAATCAGTTGATTTAATCAAACGCTCTTCATCATTCTCAATATTTTCTAAGAACTTTTTCCAATCACCCGTGGCCATTCCTGCATGAGCAAAGTTTGACTCATA
This sequence comes from Halobacteriovorax sp., assembly GCA_002716825.1. Lineage (GTDB taxonomy): Bacteria > Bdellovibrionota > Bacteriovoracia > Bacteriovoracales > Bacteriovoracaceae > UBA4207. Next base: position 4,084 of record PBCC01000048.1, read on the forward strand.
AACAAGCGAGCGATCAAACTCCGGAAGTACAGTTTCAACCATAGATCTTTTAGCTTGAATACGTGTCACAGGAGATTGCATAAGGATACGCTTTAAGATTTCTTGCTGTTGCTTATACTTCGTTTGAAGAACATAAGAGTAGTCAGCAAAATTGCCAGATACTGCATCATTGGCCGTAAGCGTTTGAGAAGTCATAACCCAACGACGGGCAACCTGAGTTCCAACGAGTGCTGCAAGAATACCAACACCACCAGAGCAAGGAACAAGTCCTTTTTGTAGGTGATTAAACTCTAGAACAGTCTCTTCGTGAACAACTCTGATGTCTCCACCAAGAGCAAGTTCAAGTCCTTGAGCTTCTGCACCTTTACCTAGATCGACGATGAATGTCTGAGGTAGCAAGTGCATTGAATAAACAATTTTTTGAAGCTTTTTAAAATACTTTTGTAGTTTCTTGGCGTCCATTCTAGCCGTTTCTTCGCGATCAAAACCTGGGCTGAAATATCCACCGGCACCACGAAGAATAACAGCGTTGATTTCAAGATGTGATGATAGCCAAGCCATCATTCCTTCCAGTTCAAAAAGCATTTCCATGGTGATGGCATTTCTTCTGGCTGGTCTTGATAACTCAATAGTGAGACTGCGTGTAGAGGGGTCGAGTGTTACGTGCAATGTCTTGTAATCAAATACGAGCGTCATGGCATTACCTTCCTTGGTTTGAGCCTTGCCTTCAGTCGAGGAGAGAATTTAGCGACCGATCCTTGGTCACAACATCTTTGCCTCTTAATAAGTGTTTCAAACTCCGGGGGTAGATGTCAAAGACCCCTGTAGTAAAAAAAGTCTTAACTAATCTAACTGCACTAAAAGAGTTTTAAATAGGGGGAATGACTGAAAGGAATACTCGGAGATAGGGGCGCTGGGGTCAAAGTAGGACCGGCAAGAATTACCGGCCCAACGGGAGATTAAGCTTCTGAGAGAAAACGTTCAGCGCGAATAGCAGCTTCACAGCCTGAACCTGCGGCGCTAATGGCCTGGCGATAGTAACTGTCTTGGACGTCACCACAAGCAAAAACACCGTGAACATTCGTGTCTGGATGTTTACCGGCCGTCTTAATAAAGCCGTGATCATCGAGATCTATTTGGCCGGCTAAAAACTTTGTATTTGGAGTGTGACCGATACCCATAAAGAGTCCGTCAGTTTTTCTTTCGCTGACTTCACCGGTTTTATTATTTTTAACTTTAATAGCATTCACACCATTATCGTCGGCCAAAATTTCAATAACTTCAGTGTCCCAAATGATTTCAATTTTCTCATTATCAAAAGCACGTGTTTGCATGGCTTTTGAGGCACGGAACTCGTCGCGACGGTGAACCATGTAAACTTTTGAAGCGAACTTAGCGAGGAAAGTCGCTTCTTCAATGGCCGTATCACCGCCACCAACAACGTGAACGATTTGGTTTCTAAAGAAGAATCCATCGCATGTAGCGCAAGCTGAAACACCCTTGCCGATTAAAGACATTTCATTGGGTAGACCCAGATACTTGGCAGACGCACCGGTTGAGATAATAGCCGTCTCAGCCAAAAACTCTTTGCCGTTTTCACAAACAATATGAAATGGGCGCTTTGAAAAATCGACTTTGGTTACCATTGTACTTAGATACTCAGTACCAAAGCGCTCAGCCTGTTTCTTAAAATTAACCATGAGATCAGGTCCCATAACGCCTTCAGGAAAGCCTGGGAAGTTTTCTACATCTGTCGTGGTTGTAAGTTGTCCGCCGGGCTCATGGCCTTCAATGACAAGTGGTTTAAGATCAGCGCGAGCGGCGTATAGAGCAGCAGTATGGCCAGCAGGACCAGAGCCAATGATAATGACTTTACGGGTTTCCATCGTGGTTTACCTTTTTGAATGATTAATTTTTGAGGTTTTAGTCCTCTTGAAGTTTCTTCTTAATATGCTCTGGACGATCATCTTCTTCGGCATGAATGTCGTAATAAGCTTTAACTGACATAAGATCATCTGGATTCTTTGCTTCACGAGTCAGCTTGTACTGTTGCTCAGTAATTGGGCAAGTATAAGTATAGATTTTCTTGTACGGTTTACGTTTGGCCACGGATATCCTCAGATTCTTAAATTGTTATGTATATATATGAAATTTCGCGCCAGCCGGCAACTCAAGGGCGATTTTATTGACGCCTTATTGCGGCGCGCATGGAGACAATCGTAGACCTTTCGGGCAAGTGTGTTAGAATTTCTATAACCTCTTGTGAATACAAAGAAAGAGGGGACAGACCTTCACGGAAGAATGGAAATGTCGAAAGCCTTTTGGCGCAATTGCTGCTATCTGTTGGCCTGGATTTGTCTAGGTTACTCTTCGTATTCTCACGCCCAATTTTTTCACTCAGCTACGGTCGGTGACGTCAGTAAGTCGGGCAAAAGTATTTTGCTTAATCGCGGTATGGTTGAAGGTTTGAAAACTGGGGTGCGTGCTCGCTTTTATCAAGACGAAGCTCAGATGAATTTTGTCGGCGTGGGCGAAGTGGTCAAAGTGAATGATAATTATTCATTTTGGTATTTCAGTAATATTCCTGAACAATTAAGACCAAGACCTTCACAGAAACTTTTCTTTGCCGTGGAAGAAGATGTGCTTCGCGGCCGTCGTCCGCTGAAAATTGTTCAGACAAAATCAGTTCAAGCTCGGGATCGAGACGAAGTTGATCAAGAAAACCTAATTCCGAATGATTTGATTCAAAAGCAGAATTCACATCTTGAAGGTGAGCGAGCTGTTAAAACAAAGTAGACGGTTGATTACGACGCGCAAACGTTAGAGTCGACTCAGTGGAGTGGTGGCGGGATTCCACAAATCGTCGAAGAGTATCCAGGTGAACTCGACTCGGTTAGACCAGCTGACTCACTCGAGTTAGCTGATACGAGCGAACTTAGGGCCATCGAGCGCGAAAAAACTGCGGGTATGATTACGGACGGTTCGGTCGCCAAAGCACGCATCTCTAAAATGAAAAATAACGATGGTGTGATCGCAGGTAAAGTCAGAGGTGATGGCTACCTGAGTGACTCGATTCCCAATGAGTTTGATGCTTATCAAGACCAAGTCTTAGCGCAAACGAAACTTGCCAGCGAGACCCAAGCGCGAGTTAAGAAAAACGGCGAGATGTGGTCGGCCGGTCTAAGTGATAAGGAGCTTCGACGAACATTAGTTGAAAGTGGAGTGATTAGTGAGCGCGAGCGCAGAAGAAAAGCTGCAGCCAATCTCGCCTCTCATCATATTAATCTACGCTACTCGACTTCTATTGTGCCACAAACCACAGAGATTGATCCCAATCATAATGGCAATAACTTTGGTATGGCGCTTGGTTATGAATACCTACTAGAGCATGCCAGTGAAAAGTTTTCGAATTGGTCGATCGAAGGGACTATCGAACGTGGTATTAGTTATCAAGATATTGGCGGCTCCGGTATTAATGGACGAATCGCCTGGGGAGCACTTGGCTTTCAGTTGCATTGGTATCCCTATTACAAGCCGACAGCTATTCGTAAGTTTATTCCATTTTTCGGTGTTGGGTTAAAGCGCGGTAACGGCGATCTCCAATCTGCCTTTCTTTCTCAGTCATACGATGTGCAATACCTCGGTACCGATCTTCATGCCGGACTTCGCTTTAGGTTTAAGGCAGGGGATGAACTCAATAGTACGTCTTCAATGGGAATGGGCTTTTTTGCCATGGCATCGATGGAAAATAACCGCGTGAATATTACCACCGGTGTAGAAGATAATATCGACTCAGTATACGACATAAGTGAAGTGCGCTACGCCTTTGGCGTAAGTGCATTCTTTTGAGGTTTAGTATGAAGTTACTTTTAACAATCGTTTTCTCTATCTGTAGTTTTAAGAGCATGGCCTTAGAAATAGATGAGAAGCTAACTGTACGACTGTTACGTCTGTCAGTTTCTAGAAAAACTATACTGCTCAATCGCGGACTAGAAGACGGTCTTGTTGTTGGAGATCACGCCAAGTTTTATCTTACGACAGGGGTGGTTGCTCGTGGTGTGGTTCAAAAAGTTAGCCCAACGAGATCAATCTGGTCAGTCTATAGAGTCGTGGATTCGGACGTACTTCGAAGCGATCAAGTGCTTAATTTAAAAATCTCTCCACCTGTAAAGTTGACCGATGATCCATCGCAAAGTTTTATCTCTCAGGCGACTAAGCTCGATGAAGAAACTGGAATCCCTTTGGCCGATGGTGCTAATGATATTGTTGGCGCCGATTTGTCTCAAGAGGAAGCCGGAGAGTTCGCTACTGTCGCTGTGGGTGACAATGCACCAAGGTCAGCGCCCTCAGATTTTCCAACAGAAACACCTATGAATACTTCTGGCGAAATAGTGGTCAGATCGGGCAGCGGTCTCTCACCAACCAGAACTCTTGAAGCTTTTGGCATGGTACATTTTAATTCATTATCAACATCATCCGATCTTGGCGAAGAAGGGAGCACAACTGGCTCAGATTCAAGTGTGGATTTTTCACTCGGTGTAGAAAAATACTTTAATCGATCAAGTGGCTTTCTTCGCGATATTTCACTTTTTGGTTATGTACATAGTGCCAGTAATGCAAGTTCATCTGCTCAGGGTACAGAGGTTTCAAGCAGTGTCTTTGAATATGGAGCCGGTCTTAACTACCACTTCTTAGCAGCGCCTTTAGCCTATCATGCGATGATTGGTTATGTCGGAGTTGCGATGGGAATTGGAACCACAGAAGACACGATCACTGATACGACCGGCGCAGCAGCTGAGCCGGCAACATTAAGTGGCTCGGCAAACTTCTTCTCTCTTGGTGGCGGGATTAAGTACTACCTACCCAATGGCTTTGGTATGCGTGCTTATCTCGATTATTATAGAAGAGGTGAGTCTTATGTTATTGAAGACGAAGAAGGTGAATATACTAAAGTTGTAAGTGGTCCACGTATTCAACTTGGACTGTCTTACCGCTTCTAGATATGGGACTTCTTTTTTTCTAGACCAAGAAGATTCTTTAAGCGCGTTTTTGTGCGCCATCGAAGTTTTGTAAAATTGGCTTTCATGCGATCAAGCTTGTAGTGAGATGAGAGGTGCTCTAGACAGTACCAATCATTTACTCCGGTGCGAGCGATATAAACATAACCATTTTGTTTCATGAAATCATGGCACTTGAGACATTCACCTTTTGAGTTATCTTCAAGACAAACAAGTTTAGGACGATGGCTTTTAAAGTCTAGGGTTTCTAGAACGGTTAACTCGTGGCCTTCAACATCAATTGATAAAAAATCAATGCCTTCATCAAGTCCTGACTCATTGATGAGTTGAGTGAGAGTTTTACATTGAACTTTATGTTGGACGACTTTACCACCATGCTTTTGCACATGACTTATAAACTCCTCGGAGCTATCAATCCTGGAAAGGCCGTGTAAGTTACCTTCGCCTTCGACACAGTTAAAGGTAACCTCTTGATCGTTTGAGATGGCGACTTGCTTTATATTTCCATTGGGACGGTTTCTTTTAAGCTCATCCTGAAGCATGGGATTTGGTTCAACCAATAATCCTTTCCAACCCAGATCTTCTAGAAGTTTACTATTACTGCCAGTGACGCCATCGTTTGCACCAATATCAATAAAAGTACCAAGCTTTCTTTGCATGGTATTTTTAACAAAATTAAGTGCAAATAGATCTTCGTTGAACTGACAGTTACTTTGCATGAATGAGCCTTGATCCTGATCAATGAGAATGTTTTCACTATAGTCGAACAATTAGGAATTAACTGTCAATTTTACCCGCGCGTCGAAGCAGCAAATCATCCTCAATTCTTGGTAATTCATGGCGCCAAATGAGCTCTCGGCTGGCAGCATCGAGCTCCTTATTGGTAAAGGCCGGAATAATGGAAGGTTGGCGAAGGGCACGTTTAGTGTGCTCGCTACTATAAGCTTGATTATTTTTTAGGCATAATTCACGGGCCACTTCTTGCACCATGACTCTGAAGGTGGTGTATTTACCGCCAACAATGACACGAACACGTTCATGGGGGGAAAAGACTTTATGCTCTCTGGCGGTTTTTCCAAGATCATTTGTGTCGCTCTCTTTGACCAGCGGTCTGACCCCAGCAAAAGAACCCAGGATGTCGGAGCTTGAAATATTTTTATCAGGAAAATAGTCTTTTAAGGCATCTAGTAAGTAAGTAATCTCTTCTTGGCTTGGTCTAAGATCAAACATCTCACCATTCATCACTTTTTCAGTCGTCCCTACTAAAACACGATCGTGCCATGGTATTACAAAGATCACGCGATCATCTTTTCCTACCATCACTAGGGATTCAGTGACTGGTAGGGCTTGCTTGCTGATCCATAAATGCGAGCCCTTCGAAGGTAATAGACATGGCTTCCATTTAAGTCCTTCAATATCGGCCAGAACCTGATCAGTGAAGGGACCGGTAGCAAACACGACATCTTTAGCCAAAATAGTAGTTGTCTCTCCAGTAAGTTCATCTTTTAGAGTGGCGACAAAGTGATCTTGCTCCTCATTGGGGAGCTTGAGATCGGCTAGTGAGACATAATTGAGCGCGCGGCATTTAGGATTTAAAACAGCGTCGTAAAGAACTTCGAGTGTAAGTTTTCCATCATCAACAACAGCATCGTAATAGATGCCAGCGCCTTTAAGACCATGACTTCTGATACCGTTTAAATCTTTCAAAGTCTGTGATGCCGAAGCCATTTGATGGGGACGATTTTGAAAGCTGGATAAAAAATCATAAAGAAAGAGACCAATCTTTAGCATCCAAAGCGGACGCTTTGAATCGGAAAAAGTGGGAAGATAAAACTTTCTTTCTTTCGCCAGATGCGGCGCTAGTTTGAGCCATAAATTTTTTTCATGTAAAGCTTCAAACACCAGCTTGAAATCAAAATTCTCGAGATAGCGAATTCCGCCGTGAAGCATCTTGGAACTGCTATTGGATGTCTGAGAGGTAAAATCTTTCTTATCAATTAGGACTGCATCGACGTCGTGAAGTGATAAGTCGCGAAGTAGACCACAGCCGACAATGCCGCCACCAATGATGAGGACATCGGTTCTTTTTCCAAGATTTCTTTGAGTGAAGATAGAGGTCATAGTCTTATTCTAGATTCCAATCGCCCAAACAGCACTACCTAAACACGTCACTTTATATTGGACATCGGTCATACCACTTTGATTTTTAATCACTGGTGTGAGTTGGTAGTTAATTCCAACAATGGCGTTGGCACCAATTTTTAAAGCTTTGGTCCTGAGTACGTCAGCCATTTCTTTGTAAAGAGTTTCCAGGCCCTGGCCAAAAGGCATGAGTTTCTCACTTTCGTGAGTACCATGTTTTTCTAGAACCTCAGTGAGATCTCTTTGAATAGCATCTACGATCTCGTCACCGGTCAGTGGATTTGAATTTGAAAACTCTTCAATTTCCTGTGCTGATAAAACGCTATGATGACTTATAACCCCAAGATATTCACGGATACTATAGCCTTCAAGGGTAGGAGTGGTGGTCAGCATAATATTTTGAATTTTTACTGGCGCACGCTCTAAATCAATTCTTTCATGAATATTTTGACGGATATTTTGTTTCGAGACTAAGCCTCTGGCATCAGAGTCATAGGATTGGCTGGGATGAATTTCATCGGAGAGTCCAACCAAGACATCTAAATCAAAACGACGAAAGCGATGGGCCAGGTATATTGCGGAGTACTCACTGATTTGTGAAATTAACAACGATCCGTTAGCCAGGCCTTGTTCAATTGACTGTTCATTATCATCACTTACCAGTCCATGCTCTCTTAGAATAATCAATATATCTTCTGCATCTTCTTGATAGCGGATCGAGCGAAGGATTAGGCTAAAGGGAGGGTTTCCTCCCTGAGCAACGGCGCCGTAACTAATACGTTCGGCAAATTGTCTTAGATCTTCAAAGTTTTGTGCAGGAGCGGCCGGAGCTTCCTCAGCTTCAGGTTCATCGTACATTCCTACTGGAGCGGGCTCAAACTCGGGCTGTGCTTCTGGTTCTGATTCTGATTCAACTTCTGTGTCAAAGCTCGCTTCAAAATTAGGTTCAGATTCTGGCTCTGGCTCAGCTTCACTTACTTCTTCCGTTTCAAAACCAGCTTCAAATTCAGGTTCTTCACTTGGACTTTCAAGCTCAAAGTCATCACTAATGAACTCATCATCATCACTAGTGAACTCACTTGCTTCTTCATCAGTCTGCTCAAACTCACTAGGCTCAAACTCAGTTGTTTCGAGTGCCGAATCAACTTCGTCTTCAGTAGTTTCAAAGCTAGGAGGTTCATTTGAATTTTCTTCTGAGTCTTCGAGATCATCTAGACTTGGAAGCATAGGGGCTTCGACTAAGACCTGCTGTTCGTCTTCGTCATCTTGTTCGTAATCATCAAACTGACCATCATCGCCCTCGTCGTGTAGAAACTCGGCGAGATCCTCGATTCTTGTTAGGTCTTTTTTGTCATTATCGCTCAAAATGCCCTTCCTTGGGATTATGCCTCTATTTTAACCGAGGAAGTCATTTTACGCTAGTCGAGATGTCGCCAAAGATTAGGCGACACCATGACAATGCTTGAACTTTTTACCAGAGCCACATGGGCAAGGATCATTTCTGCCAACTTTGGTACGTGTGCGAGCAAGCGGGGCCGGATTGGCAGGACCAGCAGTTTGAGCTTCTTCTCTCGCGGCGGCTTCTTTATGGGCCTTAAGTTGAGCTTCAAGCATTTCTTGCTGGCGACGCTTTAGCTCTTCAATTTCTTCAGCAGTGTAGAGTCTAACTGTGAAGACGTTTCTTACGATCGCCTTTTTCACTTCATGGCGCATATTTTCAAATAGGCCAAAAGCTTCACGCTTATACTCAGTCAATGGATCTCTTTGAGCATAAGCTTTGAGATTAATCCCTTCTTTCATATGGTCCATGGAGAGCAAGTGGTCTTTCCAAAACTGATCAAATGTTGAAAGCAGGATCTCACGACATGCAAGACGAACTTGGTTGTCTTCGTATTGACTGAACTTCTTTTGAAGAAGCTCTTTGGCCGTCTCGGAGAAATAGCGCTCGATTTCGCCATCAAAACTTTGAAGACATTCACTTGGATTGACTTCATGGGGCATGAAAGTGGCGGCGAAGCCAGTCTTCATCTCTGCCCAAGGCCAGCTCTCAATAGCAACTTTTCTATCCGGACGATAATTATCGACCAACATATCTGTTACATCTTCGATCATTTCATTGATGAAATCGACATTGGCATCATCAGAGAGAATATCGCGACGAATGCGATAAATCACACGACGTTGTTCGTTCATGACGTTATCAAAGTCGAGTAAGTGTTTACGAATTTCAAAGTTGTGGCCTTCAACTTTCTTTTGTGCTTGGCGATAGCGTTGGAAATCATTTTGTGCTCAATCGGCTCATCATCGTTCATGCCAAGAGTGCCCATGATTTTCTTGATGCGATCACTGCCGAAAATTCGCATGAGATCATCTTCAAGCGAGAGAAAAAACTTCGATCCGCCTGGGTCACCTTGTCGACCAGAACGACCACGAAGCTGATTGTCGATACGTCTACTTTCATGACGTTCAGTACCCACAATAAATAATCCACCGGCTTCTTTTGTCTCTTTTGTAAGCTTAATGTCGGTACCACGACCGGCCATATTGGTGGCAATTGTGACGGCACCAGGCTGGCCTGCATTGGCAATGATATGAGCTTCGCGTTCGTGTTGTTTAGCATTGAGGACTTCGTGCTTAACACCATTTTTAGTCAGTTCTTTAGAGATGACTTCAGAACTTTCAATTGAAATTGTACCGACCAAAACAGGCTGATTCTTCTTGTTAAGCTCAGTAATAAGTTGGCTGACGGCTTTCAGTTTACCGGCACGAGTGGCGTAAATGACATCCGCCTCGTCAATTCTCGCAATAGGGAGGTTTGTTGGAACAACCACGACATCAAGGCCGTAGATCTTATTAAATTCTTCAGCTTCAGTATCGGCAGTACCGGTCATACCAGCGAGTTTGTCGTAGAGCTTAAAAAAGTTTTGGAATGTGATTGAAGCGAGTGTTTGGTTTTCACTCTTGATATTCACGCCTTCTTTGGCTTCAACAGCTTGGTGAAGTCCGTCACTCCAGCGAGATCCTTCCTTCAAACGGCCAGTGAACTCGTCAACAATAATCACAGCTCCATCTTTTACAACATAGTTCACGTCGAGATGGAAAAGGTGGTGGGCGCGAAGGGCTTGGTTTAGATGGTGGAGAAGCTCGTTATGTTCAAGCTCGAAAAGGTTATCAATGCGAAGAATCTTTTGAACTTCGTTAACACCCTCATCGGTTAGCATCGCTGAGTGTGACTTTTCTTCAATCGTGAAGTGTTCATCTTTTTTGAGCTTTGGAATAACTGTGTTGGCTACACCATACAGGCGTGTATCGCCTTCACTCGGACCAGAGATGAGTAGTGGAGTTCGGGCTTCATCGATAAGAATTGAGTCAACCTCATCCACGATACAAAAATTATGGCCGCGCTGAACATAGTCCTCGAGGTCAAACTTCATATTGTCGCGAAGATAATCAAAGGCGAATTCGTTATTCGTTCCGTAAGTAATGTCGGCTTTATAAGCCTCTTGGCGGGCGCTGTCTTCCATATTGGAGACAATGCATCCAACACTTAAACCAAGCCAGTTAAAGAGCTCACCCATTTCTTTGGCATCACGAGCGGCCAAGTATTCATTGACGGTTACGACGTGAGCGCCTTGGTTTGCAAGGGCAATGAGATAAAGGGGAAGGGTGGAAGTCAGAGTTTTACCTTCACCGGTTTTCATCTCAGCGATCTTGCCTTGAAAAAGAACAATCCCGCCCATGAGCTGAACATCAAAAGGACGCATTTTTAACACGCGAACAGAGGCTTCTCTTACCGTGGCAAAGGCTTCAGGCAGAAGCTGGTCCAGACTCTCGCCGTTTGCAAGACGTTGCCTGAATTTCTGTGTCTGAGCTTGAAGGGCCGTATCTTCCATGGCCTGCATGGCCGGCTCGAGATCATTAATCTGTTTTACAAGTGGCTTCATCGCTTTAATATCGCGATCGTGCTTGGTGCCAAAGATGGCCTTAATTGGGTTCAACATGAACTGAGTCTCCTAAGACTAATCAAGAATAAAATATAATGGATCGACTGGTGTTCCGTTGACTCTCACTTCGTAGTGAACGTGAGGGCCGGTGGAATAACCGGTGCTACCAATGGACGCGATTTCAGTGCCGCGCTTAACTAATTGACCTTTTTTTGCAAATAACGCTTTAGCATGGGCGAAAATTGTTTCAACGCCATAGCCGTGATCAAGCTGCACAAACATTCCAAACCCAGGCTTCGTTCCAGAGTAAACAACGACGCCATCGGCCGGAGCAAGTATGGCCGTGCCAGGCTTTGCCCCAATATCAATCCCTTCATGCATCTTTAAGCGGTTTGAAGTTGGACTAATGCGTGGACCGTAATAACTAGTGATCCAGCCCTTTGTGGGAAGGAGAGTGGGAGTGCTCTTTAAGTAACTGTCTTTATCAAGAAGAAACTGGTCTAGCTCGTGAACTGAAGTTTCAAGATTCTTTACATAGCGGCGAAGAATATTAAATTTATAATCAAATGTGGCGTATTGGGAGGCTAAGATAAAGCTTTGCTTGGTGAGGTCGGTAAGCTCTTTCGTAAAAGTATAGCCGGTTTGCAAACCAAAATTGGTGGCAATCTTTTGTTCATACAGGTTTTTCAGGTTGAGGTAATTGGGGGAGTCTTGAAAGTCTTTAAACTCCTTGAGCGGGCTAACAAAAGTCGTATCTTTTTCAAGCTCGACTTGATTGGCATCCGTCGGCTTTTTGTCACTGTCCATCAGGTCCTGGAAAGGCTTAGTCATATCGACTTGTTCGATACCAGTAATTGTTCTTAATTTTTTCTCGAAAGTCTGAATGCGCTCAATATCTTCAGTCAGCGCATTGATCTTCATATTGAAAAGTTGAATCTGTTCTTTGAGCTGTCGGTTTTCAATTGTGAGATATTTATTTTCGTAAACTTGTTTAAGAATTTTGTAATAATCGTAGCTAAAAATGCCAAGTAGAATGACAGTGATCACGCCAGTAAAAATCAGGGCGTGAAATAAAACGCGTGGAATACGAAAAGATCGAACACCCTTCTCACGCTCGGGTACGATCATGATTGTAAAATAACGGTCCAAAGGATCGCCTCCTAAAGACTTTTGTCAGAATAAAAAGGCGAGCTTTTTAAGACAAAAGGGCAATCTTTACGCTGCCGTGCAAACTGATGACATATTGTAGGACTCTCGCTACGTTGGCGCAATGAATTCGTGCAGTTAATCGCTACTAGATTGCAACAATAAGAATGACGGAAATATTATCATTTCCACCATTGGCATTGGCCTGAGCAATGAGTTGTTCGACTGTGCGCTGAACAATTTCTTTCGTGGCCATCTCAGGCTGTGTAATATTGCTATTGATGATGTGCAAAATATCTTGATCGGAGACTTTGCCATGAAGACCGTCTGAACAACTCAGGAATATGTCCTGACGGCAGACTTTATAGCTAAATACATCAACTTCAACATCAGATTCAAATCCAACAGTGCGCACCAAAACATTTTTTTGTGGATCGGCGGCAGCTTGGACGCGATCGTAAATTCCCAGATTCAATTTCTCTTGAACTAAAGAATGATCTTTCGAGAGCTGAAATAATTTTTTATTGTTTACAAGATAACTTCGTGAGTCACCAACATTTGCAAGGTAGGCATTGGGTCCGCGAAATAAAATTCCGTTAACTGTCGTTCCCATTCCAACAAGCTTTTCGTCTTGTTCGCCGTGTTGTTTGATAACTTGATTAGCGTGTTGGACTGAAGATTTAAAGGCTTTTACCGGATCTTCTTCCCAGTGATCATACATATAAGATGGAATGCTTTCGACCGCCATCTTTGAGGCAATATCACCACCGTTATGACCGCCCATTCCATCGGCCACAACAAATAAGTGTCGCTCGTGACCAAGATAGATTGAATCTTGATTGGTCTTTCGCTTCATTCCAATATCTGTTTTGCCGGCCGCAACAAGGCCCATATGAGCTGATCCTGTCTAATAAGAAGTTATTCCTATTATTGTCCTCGGCAAGTTGAGTTTCTGTCAACTAAAGGCAACATAAACCCCCGAGAGTTAAGGGAAATATTAAAATACTCGGCAAAAAAGCTCAAGTTTGATTGCCTGGCAATGACCCCCTGCTTGGGGGTATAATTAAGTCAGTGTGAGCCCGCCCCAATTCTAGGAGTAGAACGTCATGGCACAAATTGATATCGATAACTTCATTAAAGAACATTTCAAAGTCCAAGACTTCAAACACCTTAATTGGCAGGGGTCTTATCAAGACTATATCGACATGGTCTCAAAGAACCCGCAGATCACTCGCAACGCCTTTCAACGTGTCTATGACATGATTAGTTCTTTTGGAACTTCTCAGTACACAGAATATAAGAAAGAAATTACTCGTTATCATTTCTTTGATGACCCGTTTGATAAGGGGAAAGATGCCGTTTTTGGTATTGATGTTCACCTTATGAAGCTTGTGAACTTTTTTAAATCGGCGGCCATGGGCTATGGCACTGAAAAACGTGTATTACTCCTACACGGACCAGTGGGTTCAGCTAAATCTTCGATTGCACGTCTTCTTAAAAAAGGACTTGAGCATTACTCTAAAACAGACGAGGGTGCGCTCTATACTTTTGGTTGGTTTGATGAAAATGAAAGCGATATTCTAGGTGGGCAGAAGCAATTTCCTTCACCAATGCACGATGAGCCGCTTAAGCTTATTCCTCTCGATGTGAGAGCTAAATTTCTAGAAGAACTCAACAAGTCTAGAAAAGACGGACACAAAGTAAAAATTCGCGGCGAGGTTTGTCCTGCCGATCGCTTTATCTTTAATGAGTATATGAAAAAGTATGATGGTGACTGGACTAAAGTCATGCAGCATATTCGCGTGAAGCGCTTGATCCTCTCTGAAAAAGATAGAATCGGTATTGGCACATTCCAACCAAAAGATGAGAAAAACCAAGATTCAACCGAACTCACTGGTGATATCAATTACAGAAAAATTGCTCAGTATGGCAGTGACTCTGATCCTCGCGCTTTCAATTTTGATGGAGAATTCAATATCGCTAACCGCGGTATTGTTGAATTTATCGAAATGTTAAAGCTCGATGTGGCCTTCTTATACGACCTACTTGGTGCCTCACAAGAGCAATCGATTAAGCCTAAAAAGTTTGCTCAAACTGATATTGATGAAGTTATTCTGGGTCATACCAATGAACCAGAATTTAGAAAACTTCAAAGTAATGAATTCATGGAAGCTCTAAGAGACCGTACGGTAAAAATCGACGTTCCTTATATTACCCGCCTCGATCAAGAGGTGAGAATCTATCAGCGTGACTTCAATGCTGAAAGAATTCCTCATGTTCACATTGCACCTCACACGATTGAGATGGCAGCCACATGGTCTGTTCTAACTCGTGTGGAAGAACCAAAGAAAAGTGATCTCACTAAGCTTCAAAAACTGAAGCTTTATAATGGTAAAACTCTTCCTGGATATAACGAAGACAACGTGAAAGAACTTCGTAAAGAAGCGGTACGCGAAGGTCTTGAAGGTATTTCTCCACGTTATATTCAAGACAAGCTTTCAAATGCTCTCGTCAAAAATGGTCAAACTGGTTGTTTGAATCCATTCATGGTCTTCAATGAACTTGAAAGTGGTCTTAAGCACCATGGCCTTGTGAATAATGTTGAACAAATGGATCATTATAAAGAGATGTTAGCGGTTGCTCGTCAGGAGTATGAAGATACAGTCAAAAACGATGTGCAAAAAGCCATCAGTGTTGATGAGTCTGCCATTCAAACTCTGTGTGCGAATTATATCGACAACGTTAAGGCCCACACACAAAAAGAAAAAATTAGAAATAAATACAGTAATCGCTTAGAAGACGCCGATGAAAGATTTATGCGCTCAATTGAAGAAAAAATTGATATTGCTGAATCGAGAAAAGATGATTTCCGTCGCGAGATTATGAATTATATTGGCGCACTTGCTATTGAAGGCAAGCAGTTTGATTACAAAATGAATGAACGACTTCACCGTGCACTTGAGCTAAAGCTTTTTGAAGATCAAAAAGATTCAATTAAGCTCACCACAATTATTTCGAAAGTGGTGGACAAAGAAACTCAAGAGAAAATTGACGTCGTGAAGTCTCGCCTCATTAAAAACTTTGGCTATTGTGAGATTTGTGCAACTGATGCACTTAATTTCGTTGCTAGTATTTTTGCAAAAGGCGATAGCGCTAAGGGGTAGTAAACTTGGATCATCCAATAAAAAGAGATCATGCCCGCTTTAGAAAGATCGTTAAAGGTCGTATCCGCGACGGTCTGAGAAAGTACGTCAGTAAAGGGGAGATGCCTTCACCAAAAGGTGACGGCACTTTCCGTATTCCTATGCCTTCAATTGAGACACCTCGTTTTAAATTTGGTGAAAGACAACAAGGTGGCATGGGACAAGGTGATGGCCAACAAGGTGATCCTGTTGAAGGCGGCGAGGGCGAAGACGGACAAGCAGGCGAAGGTGAAGCTGGGGACAAAGAGGGTTCAAAAGAGCTAGAGGTTGATTTAACTCTGGACGAGCTCGCTTCAATTCTTGGCGAAGAGCTAAGCCTTCCCAATATTGAACCTAAAGGTAAAAAGTCTTTAGAGAGTACGACTAATAAATACACAAGTATCGGGATGAATGGTCCCGATTCACTTAAGCACTTTAAGCGCAGTTACCGTGAAGCACTTAAGCGTCAAATGGCGACTGGGACTTATGATCCTAAAAATCCTGTCATCGTACCGATTAAAAGTGATATGCGCTTTAGAAGCTCTCAACAAAAAGTTGAGTTTGAAAATAGTGCCGTCGTTATCTATATGATGGATGTTTCTGGCTCTATGGGTGACGAACAAAAAGAAATTGTTCGCACCGAGAGTTTTTGGATTAACCTGTGGCTTAAGAGTCAGTATAAAGATATTGAAATTCGCTATATCATTCACGATGCTACCGCCAAGGAAGTGGATGAAGAGACTTTCTTTAGAACCAGAGAAAGTGGTGGCACACTTATTTCTTCGGCACTTAAACTGTGCAAGGAAATTATTGATGCCGATTATAATCCTAACGAGTGGAATATCTATCCTTTCCACTTTAGTGATGGTGATAATTGGAGCACTGATGATACTAAGCTGTGTTTAGAACTTCTCGATCAACATATCATTCCTGCCAGTAATCTATTTTGCTATGGTCAAGTTGAGAGTCGCTACGGTTCAGGTCAATTCTATAAAGACCTTCATGCCAAGTATGGTGAGAAAAATGAACGAGTCACGCTCTCTAAAATTAAAAATAAGGATGCCATCCTTGATTCGATTAAAGAATTTCTAGGTAAGGGGAAATAGCATGGAACGCACTCGTCCCATTGATGGAGAGCTTGCCCGCCTAAGAGAAGAGATCGAAGGCTACGCTAAAGAGTTCGGACTCGATTACCATCCGGTGGTTTTCGAAGTTTGTGACTACGACACCATTAATATTTTGGCCGCGCAAGGCGGTTTCCCAACTCGCTATCCCCATTGGCGCTTTGGTATGGACTATGACCAGCTCTCGAAGGGTTATGCCTATGGTCTGCAGAAAATTTATGAGATGGTGGTTAATACCAATCCTTGCTACGCCTATCTCTTAAATGCCAACCATTTAGTTGATCAAAAAATCGTTATGGCCCACGTCTTTGGTCACGCTGATTTTTTCAAGAATAATGCGTGGTTTGCAGGTTCTGATCGCAATATGATGAGTGTCATGGCCAATCATGGAACTAAAATCCGCCGTTATATGGAAAAATATGGCCAAGATAAAGTGGAAGACTTCATTGATAAAGTTTTATCGCTTGAGAACCTAATTGATCCTTCAGGTTTATTTGAAACTCCAGACGTACAAAGAAATCGCGCTAAACTCATCAAAGAGGCTAGTACTCAAGGTAGTGAAGGCGAAGATATGAACGATGGCCGCTCACATGCGCTTCGTTCTTTTATGCGCTCTAAGACAAGAGATTCTGCAACTCAAGGACCGAAAAAGCCTGAAAGAGATGAAGATATTTCTAGAGTGGAAGATAAGTTAGATGTCTCTATTTCACGCCGTGATATTATGCGCTACCTACTTGAGTACGCTCCTGTTAAGGAGTGGGAAGCCGACATCATAGGAATTTTAAGAGAAGAGGCTTATTACTATCTTCCTCAGCGTATGACCAAAATTATGAACGAAGGTTGGGCAAGCTATTGGCACTCAACTATCATGACAACTCGCGCTCTTCGCCCCTCTGAGATTATCGACTTTGCCGATCATCATGCCGGAGTCATGGCCATGAGTAAGCAAAGACTCAATCCGTACAAGATAGGCATCGAGCTTTATCGCGATATTGAATATCGCTGGAACACTGGTCGCTTTGGAAAAGAGTGGCTAGAGTGCGATAATCTCTACGATAAAGAGAATTGGCATCGTGAAACAAATCTTGGGCGACAAAAAATATTTGACGTTAGAAAGTCACATAACGATGTTACTTTTATCGACGAATTCTTAACTCCAGACTTCTGTGAACGCCAAGGGATCTTCACTTATAAGTACAACCCTAGAACCGGTCGTAATGAAATTGACTCTCGCGAGTTTAGTGAAATTAAGGCCAAGCTTTTAAGTTCCCTAACAAATTTTGGCCAGCCGGTGATCGAAGTAGAGAGTGGAAACTATAAAAACCGCGGAGAATTACTACTTAAGCATATTCATATGGGAGTCGACCTCGATATGAACTTTGCCAAAGAGACACTTCGCAATATTCACGCCATCTGGAAAAGACCGGTTAATATCCTAACCACGCAGGAAGATCAGGAAGTTAATCTTGTCTACGATGGTCGGGAATTTAAATCTAATACTCTTTAATTGTCATTAGACGATATCCTTAGCACTATAGTGTAATAAGTTTTATTCACAGGCTAAGGATCGTCCATGATAGTTCGTATCATTCTTCTTTTTCCATTATTGTTTGCCACAAACTTGCAAGCTGGAGAGATGGCCAAGGTCATTCGTATCCGCGGCTATGCCACTCAACTGGCTCCTGGCGCTATGGATGCCCGCGCCGTTGAGCTTGGACAAAAAATCTTTGAAGACACATCAATTTTGACTAAAGACAAAAGTTTCGTCGTATTGGAATTTTCAGATTCTTCACGCATGAGCATTGGTCCAAATTCTAAAGTCGTAGTGGTAAAAGCTAGAAATGAAGATGCTGGTTTAGTTTCTCTTTTAAAAGGAAAGATTAGAAGCCAAGTAAGTCCTGAAGATAATGATAAGGACAAATACATCATCAGAACAAGAACTGCGGCCATGGGTGTGCGTGGCACAGATTTTCAGTCGTCTTATAACCCGGATAATAAAGCAACCTCATTGGTAACTTTCAAAGGTCGAGTCGCTATGGCGAGACTTGATTCAAGTAGCGAAGATTTACAAGCTCGCAATATTGAGGTGACTAGAAATGAAGCCGGCGAGCCTTTGGTCGAGAGAACTCGTGCCAGTTCAAAGACGCGAATGGAAGAGTTAAAAGAAGCGCTCAGTTCAGACCAAGTTGTCTCAGTTGAAAAGGGTGAGTTCTCTGGTGCGGTTGCCGGTTTAAAGCAACCGACACAACCTGTAGTGATCAACCCAGTTCAGATCGACTTAATGTACAAGAGTAATGAGCTTGCACCAACTAAAAGCGGTGAAAAACTTGAACAAGTCGACTTCTCTAAAATCAAACATCGCGGTAATCCCAATAGTTCTTACAATGCGAAAACTGGTAAATTTACTCCAAGGGCAGGAGGCTTTGTTGATCCGGATACCGCTCTGTATATCCCGCCTAAAGAAGACGCGGTTTTAGATGAGACTAGAAATATATACCAAGCTAAAGATATTGGTTTCGTAGATAAAGATACTGGCGACTATGTTCCTCCACAAGGACTTGTCCTCGATGCTAGGAATGGTTTTGTTCCAAAAATTAATGATGGCACTATGCTTGCTCAAGCCGGTGAGATGAATAAAACCATCGCTAAAGATGTAGTTCTCAAAAAAGTTGAAGATAGCGTTCCTATCGTCAGACCAAATAAACGCGAACGAATTGCCCTGGGTAGTGTTTCGCTTCGATTTGGGCCGGGAGAAGAAAGTCATACGATAAGCCAAGACTCTCTAGGCAATAATTTTAAAGATAGTGCAGAAGGAGGATTTTCAATGCTCCTAAGCCACGACCAAGCTGGTGATCATGATTGGCAGGCGATTACTCGACTAGGGCTTAAAAATAGTGACCACAGAAGAGATAGTTTTGTAAGCAGCAAAGGGAACTCGTTGTGGTCTATCGCGGCGGGTGCTAGGCACGCATTTTCTCCA
>PBCC01000049.1 GCA_002716825.1 Halobacteriovorax sp.
ATTAAGAAGTTTACGTTGATATTATAGAGGAATAAGCGGTCAGTTTGCGCCAAAACCTGTCTTGGGAAAAAGCCAAAGACATAACGCTCTTTAATATCTTCTAAAATTTTAAGTGCTTTTTTCTTTTTTAAAGACCAACCATTCCAAACTCGTGAAAACTTCACAAATGGGCGATCAAAGAAGCCATTGGCGCCTTTCACTGACTCAAAACTCATAATTCTATTTTGTGCTTTTCCTAAGAATGAATAACCTGGATTTCCACCGCCACCGCCAGAAAAATTAATACTGGTTTTAAGCAGCTTCGATGCTAAAGCTTTAACCACATCAAAACCATAACCGGCGTAATCATTGCCTTTATAAGCGCCATCATAACGACGGAACATTTCTTTGACTTCGCCATCTGGGGTTTCCAGACGTACAAAGTTAGAAGACTTAGTTTTATTCATGCGAATCCAAAAGATCCCAGCACGACCTTCTGTCTCTTTAAACTTGTGCTCAAGCTTAAAAGGCTTAACCACGGCGCGAAGAGTTTCGGCCGAATTTTTAAGTAGGGCGTCTCTAAATCCGGCCAAGGCAACTTTGGTTTTAGCGCCGAGTTTTTTAAGATTTAAATCAAAGAACTTAGTTTTGGCCGAGCCTTGTGAGTAGCGCTTAGAAGCAGTGATCATCGGAATCCCCGCACCTGAAAGTGACAAAGTCACCATGACAGAGCGAATATTTCCAAGGTCTTTATAGACTTGGAAAGTATCTTCATCTTTTCTAAAAATATGTAAGCGAGAAATGATTGATGCACTTGGAGTTACGCCAGCATCAACGCGCAGAAGTTGGTTATAAAATGAGAGTCCACCAAAGACACCGATTCCGGCACCGATTGAGTCAGTGATTAGGAATGATTCTCCTATCTCAAGATTATCTTTAAGCTCGCTAATAACTTTTTCGAGTTGGCCATCACCCTCTTCCCCGTCTGGCAGCTCTTCCACGCCATCGAGAATATGACCGATTTTGCGCTTTAGCATAGGCACGAGCATATTTTTAAACGGATACTTTAGTGCCTGAGCAATGCCATAAAGTGGTCTGACATGGGCATAGTTTCTAGTAAAGTAAGCATTTGGTTGTGCGCCAATACTAACTGGAGCGATACCGGCCACTCCAACAAAAGCTCCGACGCGCACATTCACACCAATATTATCGACAAGCTGGATTAGATTATCTGTTCCTAAGTAATTACCGGCGACAATATTTCGAGATAATTGCAGTCCACCTTGAAAAGTTGGAAAGATCCAGGTTGAAAGTGGGAGATCACTTGAAGTCTCACCTGACTCGAGACTTTGAGCCGTCGCTTCTTCGATCAAGCCATTGATTTCAGCTTCATTTTTACCGGCAATATCAGTCCCAAGAAATGGTAAGGAGTTAATGCCAGAAACCGCTGCATCAATAGCTGAAGACAAGCCTACAGATAAAATATAGTTTGAGAGTTCTGATGATGAAAGTGGTGACTCTGGATCGCCGTAACTAAAGCGTCTGGCGTAGCCTTCGAATTCTTCTTGTGTGATTCGCCCTTGATCCAGGCCAGCTGCATTGTCAGGGTTTGCATTGATTGCGATTTCAGCATAATCAATTTTCAAACTATCACCGAGTGAATTTCTTCGGGCAATCAGCTTCTCGACTAAGATGGCCTTCACAGACGGAGGTAAATTGGAGCTATCAACGATTTCCTGCCAATCGTTACGAGTGAGCTTTTCCATGCGCTTAAACATCCAAAGCGCATCTTCATATGAACAATTAAAAGAGGTCGATTTATCAAGTTCAACTAAGACATGATTCGATACTACGCGAGCAGCGGCCCAATTCAGCAGGTTAACGCTTTCAGGCACATTCATGACAGCAAAAGGTAGGACGAGCGAATTAATCACACGTCGGCCTAAGCCGATGGCAGCTAAATCGTTACCAAGAGCAAGATTGTAAATCTCATCTTCCGCGCTCATGGCAATGACATCTTGAAGAATTAAATCGTGAGCACCCTCTTCTTCGTGGGCAACCCACCTCGAAGTATCACCGAGAAGTCCTTCATTAAGAGCATTCTTAAAACGCTCTCTTGAGGTATGATCTGGAAAGTCGATTTTAACTTTACTTAAATATTTTATAGCAGGTACTTGGTAACCAAGTTTTAAAAGTAAGGCCCTTCTCATAAGTACATTATGGACAGTCTTACTCGCCATTAACGTCACTGTTTGATCTGATTTAGTACGAACGCTGAAGCGAAAGTTCACACCGAGGCGGCTTGGAATAGATGAGAGATAATCGACGCTATCCATATAGCGTATAGGAAGCTCTGCTTTTATCAGCTCAGAGTTGTCTTGATCGCGCCAAAGATTCGACGGAGCTGGATCGAGTCTTGATAAATCAAATTGACCGCCACTTTCTTCAACTAAGGCTTGGGCTTGCTCAGGATACAGAAGCTGGCCTTGATAAATGAGATCATGAGCAGGGGCGCTGCCACGTTCAAGCGGAATCATTCCAGGCAATAGTCCTTGCGCCTGTGAAAGCACAGGTAAAGCTAAAGCTAAAATGACGACAGATAGCCGCTTGCAAACTAGGTACACGAACACTCCTTATTGGATAAAGCATTGTATGCATTATTCGTGCCCATTTCGACCCATCGTGTCATATTTACAAACTAAGATAAGCTATTAAAATTAGGCAAAAAAAAAGGCTCCCGAAGGAGCCAAGAGTGTCTATTAAAAGAACATATGCATGACGATCTTCGAGATCTGTTCGGGACTCGTACTATTAACCTCAGCGGCTTTTTGTACCAATTCCTCAAGATTCGAAACGTTGCCGGTCTTAGTCAGCTTCAAAGCATTTTCAAGCTCGAGCATATTTGAGCCAAGTAGTTTCTTAGAAAAAGCATCAACGTCACTCGTCTTAAGTTCTCTTGAAGAACTTAGGCGCTTCCACTGAGAAGAAAGTTTCGCCACTTGGATAGAACGATCTACTGTTAATCCAAACTTAGCACTGAGTTGATTTGAGATCTGACGAATCTGATTCATTTCAATCATGGCCTGCATTTTTTCAAGGTCACGTGAACCGCCTGCAGCAGAAAGAGCGGCAGAGTTTTTAAGTTTAATTGGCTTAATTTTGGAGAAATCAACCAAGTCATTAATAAACGTGTTAGCTAGCTTTACACTGGCGTTAGCTTTTGAAAGCCAACCTGCATCGTAGTAGCCATCGTCATAACCGTCATTATACCCGTCGCCATAACCAATATCATAACCATCATCGACACCGGCATAATAGCCATCATCAAAGCCGTCGTCATAGCCGTCATTATAGCCATCCCAATCGCCGTCATAATATCCGTCATTATAACCTGTGTTGTAACCATCATCTTCGCCGTCATAATAGCCAAGAACGTAGCCATCATCAGCACCATCGTCGTAACCTAGATAGTACCCTTCAGTGAAACCATCATCAGAACCATCTTCATAGCCATGACCATAGCCTTGATCATAAGCATCGTTATCAGCTAGACCATCGAGATAGCCTTGATCGTAACCATGTTGGTCGCCGTCAACAAAGCCATCATCATAACCTTGGCCGTAGCCTGAAGACTCACCGGCCGTGAAGCCTGCAGCGTAGCCCTGATTGTAAAGATCAGTCTCAGCTTCATTATAACCTTGGTTGTAACCAGCATTGAAGCCTTGGTTATAACCTTGGGTTTGACCATCAGAAAAACCTGAGTCGTAACCCACGGCTTGACCGTCGTTAAATCCATTTTGGTAATCGTCGGTTTGAAAGAGAATTCTAGCTTCTTCGTAACCATCGGCATGACCTTGGCCGTAACCTTGATCAAAGCCAATTTCAATTCCGTCTTCAACACCATTGTCATAGGAAGAGTCGAGATCTTCTTGAGTGTATTTCTTTTTACAACCACTGAGCATGATCAGTGAAATCATAAGAACGTAAAAGATTTTGTTAACGTTTTTCATTTTTTCCCCTCGTAAAAACACTTTTGTTTTACGAATACTTGAGTGCAATAGCAAAGAAATTAACCTTACAATAAAAAGTTTTTCCTCTCGTAAAATGGAGACATTTTGGCTCCAAAAAAAAAGGGCCTCACGAATGAGACCCTTCCAAGAAATTCAAAACATCATGAACTAGAAGAACATCGACATTACAATTCCAGAAATATGCTCTGGGCTTGTGCTGTTCACTTCCGCAGCTTTTGATACCAACTCATCAAGCTTGGAAACGTTACCTTTCATAGATTCTTTAACTGCACTTTCGATATCAAGCATATTAGAACCCATCAATTTTTTAGAGAACTCATCAACATCAGCAGTCGTTAGAGCGCGTGATGAAGAAAGCTTGCTCCACTGAGCAGAAAGCTTCGCAACCTGCATTGAACGTTCAGCATTTAGGCCAAACTTAACACCAACTTGGCTTGAGATCTGACGAATCTTATTCATCTCAACCATTGCTTGCATCTTCTCAAGATCGCGTGAAGCACCTGCAGCTGAAAGAGCAGCAGAATTCTTAAGCTTGATTGGCTTGATTTTTGAGAAATCAACCAAGTCATTAATAAATGTGTTAGCAACTTTTACGCTAGCTGTAGCTGAAAGTCCGCCGCCATCGTAGTAACCATCATCATAACCGTCGCTGTAACCATCGCCATAACCTAGGTTATAACCATCATCCACACCGATTGCGTAGCCATCATCAAAGCCATCACCGTAACCATTATTATATCCATCAGTATCGCCGTCAGTATAACCGTCGCCGTAGCCAAGAGTGTAGCCGTCAGACTCACCGTCAGTGTAACCAAGAACATAGCCGTCATCGTTGCCGTCTGTGTAACCAAGGTTATAGCCTTCTGTGAAGCCATCATCTGAACCATCAGTATACCCGTCAGAGTAACCTTGGTCGTAAGCTGCACTATTGTTAGCTAGGCCATCAAGGTAACCTTGATCATAGCCTTGTTGCTCGCCATCTACGAAACCATCATCGTAACCATCGCCGTAGCCTGAAGACTCACCGGCCGTGAAACCTGCAGCGTAGCCGTCGTTATAAGCTGTTTGTTCAGCAGCATCATAACCTTCTTGGTAACCTTGTGAGTGACCAGCGGCAAAGCCTGAATTGTAACCTTGAGTTTGACCGGCATTGAAGCCAGTGTTGTAACCTTGAGTCTGACCATCGTTGAAACCAGTCTGATAATCAGCTGTTTGGAAATAGTCTTTAGCTTCTTGATAACCATCAGCATGCCCTTCAGCGTAACCCTGGTCAAAGCCAATCTCGATACCGTCTTCAACCCCATTATCATAGGCGTTATCGACATCACCTTGTGTGTATTTCTTTTTACACCCAGTTAGGCCAAGTGCTAGTCCGATGACTAAAACTGGCAATAATTTTCTGTAACCATACTTCATGATCTTCTCCCCTAATGTTTTCTCGCGCAAACGGTTGGTACGTGGCCGAGAAAAAATCCTATGTTCTCGATTTCTTAATTTTCTTTTACGAAGCGTGCTCTTTAACGTCAAAGTGATTTTACTTACAATGTATTTTCTACAATTAGCACTTTAGTGGGGTCACTTTGACTCTTTTGCTACCGAGTACTTTTTTCGTAGCGGCCTGCTAATGAATAAACTATAACTTATGTAGTATTATTGATTTTCAATTGGTGCCAAAAAGGAACCGTTATGCGCTTGCTCTCACTTTGTTTGTTGTTTTTCTCCCTTAATTCTTATGCACAAGGGCCCCATGCCTGTGCCGGGGATGTTCAAAAATTTTGTCAAGGCGTCCCTAAAAACAGACAAGAGCTCGATAAATGTCTCGATAAAAACGTCAAAGAGTTAGGACCTTCTTGTAAAGCGGCCCGAGAGAGTTTTGCTAAGCAGGTGCGTGAAAAAAATAAATGCTACGACGACGCAAAGAAATTTTGCTCTGATAAGCAGTCTGTCAAAGACGTTAATGCGTGTTTACAAGCCAATGTTAAGAAACTCTCCAAGGCGTGCCTAGCGCAAAAAGAAGAGAAGAGAAAGAAGCGTCTGCCCTGTGAAGCTGATCAAGCCAAGCTTTGCAGTAAAGATAAACTCAAAGGCAGAAGTCTTGCCAAGTGTATGTTCGATAATACTTCTGAATTAAGTAAAAGCTGCCAAGAAGCTCGAAGTAAATTTGAAGCGAAGATTCTAAAGAAGCAGCCATGCTTTAATGACGCTATTAATTTATGTGACAAGAATAAGAAAGATCCGGCAAAGCTTGAAGAATGTCTTAGCTCCAACACTGACAAACTCACTAAGTCTTGTGCTGAACACAGAAAGAAAGTCGCTGAAAAAATTTCAGCTAGAAATCCTTGTTATCAAGATGCCGTGAAACTTTGCAATAAAGAGCGATTTCGCCCAGAGCTTTTAAAATCGTGCCTTGATAAAAATGAGTCCAAACTCTCCACTCTGTGCCAAGACACAAGAAGACTGGCGACGAGGCAGCAAAAAAACATTAAGGACTCTTGTGCCGGTGATGAGAAGAAGTTTTGTTCTAGTATCCCCAAAAAAGGTAACGCAATCGTGACCTGTCTTAAGGCAAATCTAGGTCGCATCTCTTTCCAGTGTAAAAAAGCCATCACAGATTGATCTAACTCACTGTTTTTGCAAATATCGCCAATATTTTTTGTCGAGGTGCGTCTCCACTCTTATCCCTAACTAGCTCAAACTTGTGTGAATTAGGGAGATTGATTGAATTCGCATAATCTAGACCACATGTTAAACCTTCGTGTTAGTCGCTCACCGCGCGAAATTACCGAGACCATTAAGTCGATGTATATCGATTCCTCCCCTGTGATGATGTGGCAAAATCAAAACGGTCGACGCGTTGTCACCTACGCCACAATTCAAAATATAGATTTCGACAAGAATATTCTTGTCATGCAGGCCAATGAAAAAAATCGGTTCGAGAAGTTTTCCAAAGACTTCACGATCTATATTCGTGGCGATACTCGTAGCATTCTCTTTAAGCAACAACAGTGCAGACTCAATGCGAACAAGCTTGCCATCACTATCCCTCATGAAGTTCGCCTCTACGAACAAAGACAGATTCCACGTTTTAATCCAACCCATAAGATCCAAGTCGAAGCTCACTTTGAAAAGAAAGTTGGCATGGGCACTGGCAGCGATAAGAGTTTCATCGCGAAAGTCATCAATGTTTCACAGCAGGGACTTTGCCTTGAGTTTTTACAGCATCAGTCCAAGTTTTTTTACGAAGAAGACACTCTTAGAATCGTTCAATTAAATAATATTATTTTTGATGATAAATTAGAGGCTAAAATCATCTACGTCACTAAGCTTAAGAGCGAAGCGGAACGCATGAGAATGGGCGTAAAATTCGATCAAGAGCTCTCACAAGCCCAATTGGCCAAAATCGTTAAAGCCTATTTCTTAGGTTAATTTTTATAGTCAAAATGACGCCTTTCAATTATGCAAATATAGGGTCGCTCGCTAGAATCCTACCCCATGAATGAGACACAACTAGAGATACAAAAAGTCCTCGAGCGCTTTCGCTTAGAACAAATTGAACCTTACGCAGAAGATGATGATCGCGACGAAAAGTTTCGCATTGAAATCTATCGTGCTCTAGGGGCCCTAGGCTTTGGCGGAATGACTCTACCTGAAGAGTTCGGTGGCGCCGGCATGAGCTACGAAGATGCCTGTAGTGCTTTTGAAGAAATTGCCAAGAGCTCGGTTGCTTATGCAGTCACGCTGTCTGTTTCAACCATGGTTCAATCCATCTTAAATAATTTCGGAAATCAAAAACAAAAAGAAAAATATCTTCCGGCCCTAACGAGTGGTCAAGAGATTGGAGCCTTTGCTCTTTCTGAAAGCTCGGCCGGTTCTGACGCCTCATCATTAAAGACCACGGCCAAGAAAGTTGACGGTGGCTATATGCTTAACGGCTCAAAGTGCTGGATCAGTTCGGCCGGTGTCGCTAAGACTTATATCGTTATGGCGAGAACCGGTGGTGAAGGCTCAAAAGGTGTCTCAGCCTTTATCGTTGAAGATGGCATGAAGGGCTTTGAGTATGGCAAGAAAGAGCGCAAAATGGGTTGGCGTGCCTCCCCGACTCGCGAACTATTATTTCAAAACTGTTTCGTTCCGGATGAAAATCTCTTAAAAGAAGAAGGCTTTGGTTTCAAAGTCGCTATGAGTGCTCTCGATTCTGGACGTTTTACCATTGGCGCAATCGCTGTAGGATTGTCTCAACGAGCACTCGATGAAGCAGTCAAATACTCCCTGACACGTGAACAATTCAAGCAACCTATTTTCGACTTTCAAGGTCTGCAGTTTATGATGGCCGATATGGCGACAGAGATAGCTGCTTCAAGATTAATGGTGATGCAATCGGCAAAGAATCTTGATGCTGGCGCCAGTGATGGAACTCTAGCCGCCATGGCAAAGCTAAAATCAACAGATACGGCCATGAAAGTCACGACCGATGCGGTTCAAATTCTTGGCGGAGTTGGTTACACGCAGGAGTATCCTGTTGAGCGTTTCATGCGCGATGCTAAAGTCCTACAAATTGTAGAAGGCACGAATCAGATTCAACGAGTTGTTATCGCCAGAAGCCTTAAGAAAAATTACGAATCTTAGCCAAAAGGGCTTTTGTCGCTTCATCTAGAGACGCGCCATCTTCCCAGTGCTGCTCTATATTCTTGGCCAACTTCTTCCCCAGCTCTACGCCCCACTGGTCAAAGCTTGGAATATTCCAAAGAAAGCCTTGGGCCATGACTCTATTTTCATAAAGAGCTAAGAGTCCTCCTATCGTTTTTGGTGAAGCCTGCTGAGCTAGAAGAGTAATGCTTGGCCTGTGACCATCAAATTGCTTATTTATATCTTTATGATCTGAGCCTTCAGCAAAAGCTTTCGCCTGAGCTAACATATTGGCCAACAATGTTTTTTGTGAGTCTTGATTTTTATAGTAAGACTTCGCAAAACCAATGAATTCACAGGGGATGATCTGTGTCCCCTGGTGAAGCATTTGATAAAAGGCGTGTTGACCGTTTGTACCCACTTCGCCCCAATAGACAGGAGAAGTTTGATAGTTAATTTTTTTGCCGTCGCGATCGACTTTCTTTCCATTACTCTCCATCGCGAGCTGTTGAAACCAGCGAGAAAAGTACTCAAGGTTTTGCTCGTAGGGCAAGAGTGCGACACTTGAAAAATTTTGATGATTGATATTCCAAATATCCCAAAGCGCCAAAAGCACAGCGGAGTTTCTTTCAAGCGAAGCTTCTTTAAACTCTACATCAGCGGCGTGTGCCCCTTGTAGAGCCTCATCAAAAATCTCAGGTCCAACACTGATCATCGTGCTAAGACCAACAGCGCTCCACAAAGAGAATCTGCCTCCGACCCAATCCCAAATCGTAAATGAGTCATCGGCTTCAATCCCAAATTCTTTGACTTTTTCAGGGCTGGCACTCACGGCGCAAAAGCGAGCTTTGCCCTCACTCCATGCTTTAGCAATCAGAGCATTTGTCATCGTCTCTTGAGTCGTGAAGGTTTTAGAAACAATAATAAATAGAGTCGTTTGTGGATTGAGATGAACCAGAACTTCTTCTAAATGTGCCGGGTCCACATTTGAAACGTAATGAACTTTAGGCCCTGTTGCAAAAGGAGCTAAGGCCTGACTTAAAAGTTTGGGTCCAAGATCCGATCCACCGATACCAATATTAACAATATCGGTGATCTCGCTTCGACGAATTTTATGAGCATAGGCTTTTAAGCGAAGAAGTTCAGCGACTGCTAGATCGGAAGTTTCTTTTGGTGTAATTCCTGTCTGGTCACGAAGTGACATATGCAAGACTTGCCTGTCTTCAGTGTGATTAATTCTTTCGCCAGCGAATGCCTTAGAAATTTGCTCTTTTAAGCTGCACTCTTGGGCCGCCTCAAGCAGTGTTTTTAGCTCTAAACTAGTCATTCCCGAGCGAGAAAAGTCTATCAACCAAGGGCCAATCTCTTTGACCATCGCGGCATCAAACTTGGGCAAAGTGCCATTTTTGTCAGTTGGGGTGAGCTTTTTCCATGACTTTGTCGAAAGAATAGCAGGAAAGCTCGCCATATAAGGTCCTTTATCGGGTTTAGGGCTCATTAATCTACTAATGATACCACCGCCGCAGCGTCATTTTAAGTGCTTGGGCGATTCAAAATGCACCACACTATTTTTTAATAAGATTATCTTAAGAATGGTCTATCCTATTGAATTCAAGAGGGGATGGGTTTAAAATCAGTGGATTGAAAATGCAATCGAGTTCCCAAGCTAAAGGTCATTAATGAGTAGCGACGACTCTACTATCATCATCACTGATATCCGTGCCGCCCTCCAATCGGCGGAAAAAGAAGCCGGCGAAAAACCTGCCGCGCTTTTGGTCGTTGGTGGCGATCTCAATGGAACAATTTTTGACTTAGGTGAAGTGACAACTGCAGGAAGAAACCCTGACAACACAATCCCTCTCGAGTTTAATGGCATTAGCCGCTACCACTTCAAAATCTCTGCAACTGGAGAAGGTAGTTTTTCAATAGAAGACACCGGTTCAAAAAACGGAACTTTCGTTAACAACACGAAGATTGAAGGTTCCGTTGCTTTAAATAAAGGCGACATGGTTAAGCTAGGCTCCATCGCTATGAAGTATCTCCCTAAAGGAGATCCTGAACGTTTGACCTATGACAAACTTCAACTTGAAGCCAATACCGACCGTCACACCGGCTGTTATAATAAAGTTTACTTTAATAATGCGATTGATTTGGAAGTCAAAAAATCCAAACTCACTGGCACACCTCTCTCGCTAATTATTTTTGATCTCGATCATTTCAAAAAGCTTAATGATAACTTCGGCCACGATGCTGGTGATTATGTCCTAAAAGAGGGCGCACAAATCATTCGCTCAAACGGCGTGCGTGAAAATGATATCTTCGCCCGCTACGGTGGAGAAGAATTTGTTATCTTGCTTCCAAAAACCAACCTAAAGCAAGCTTTTGAAATTGCCGAAAGACTACGTCGACTTTTAGAAAGTCATGACTTTATGTACGACGGCCAAAAGCTTCCTGTGGCCGCCTCTATTGGTGTTGCCGATTATCGCCCAGGCGTTGCAACTGGAACTGACTTATTTAAGCGTGCTGACTCTGCGGTCTACAAGGCTAAAGAAGCTGGACGAAATCAAGTTCAATTCTACCGCGAGTAGTTTGCTTGACCCTTGCTAATGGGTCAGACCTGCCTGTGCCAACGGATTTCTCATGATTCAAAACTCACCTATTCGCTTATTGCCTGAGCATTTAATTGATCAAATTAAGGCCGGTGAAGTGGTCGAGCGTCCTTCCGCTTTGATTAAAGAGATCCTTGAAAATAGCATTGATGCTGGATCGAAACATCTTAATCTGCATATTGTAGAGAATGGATTGGAGCTGGTGGCGCTAGAAGACGATGGCGTAGGCATGAGCTTTGATGATCTCCCCTACGCCTTTGCCCGCCACGCGACCAGCAAGATCATTGATTATAGCGATTTATTTAAGCTTTCATCATACGGTTTTCGCGGAGAGGCTTTGGCAAGTATCGCCAGCGTTTCCCGCTTAAGTTGTACCTCTGTCAATAAATCGGGAAGCGGTGGTAAAATCGAGATTCATGGTGGCGAGACCATCGCTCATACCCCGATTGAGCGCGACCATTCAGGTACATCATTATTTATAAAAGATTTATTTTATAATACTCCCGCAAGACTTAAATTTATTAAGTCTAAAAATATTGAAAAGAATGCCATTAAAAGAATCATCGATGCATTTTTATTAACGGCAAAAGAGATCGCTTTCTCTGTTCGTTTTGATGATCAAGATAAAAAGATATTTCCGGCCTGTAGTGACGATCAAAGTTTTGTTCAAAGAATTGAAAAACTTTTTTTCAAAAGAAAAGATCTAGCTTCTAGATCAAACCTTATGTACGAAACTCGTCGCGACTTCGAAAACCATCACCTTCAACTTCATGTTTCGAAGCAGTCGTTCCCTGGTAACAGTGGTAAGAATCACTTCTTATTTGCCAACGGTCGACTCTTTAATGATAAGCGGCTTCACCAGAGTATTATCCGCTCGATGCCCGCTTTATGGGGAAGTGATAACGGTCACTACGTTCTGTTTTTAAATGTTCCGGCCGACCAAATTGATGTCAATGTTCATCCCAATAAAACTGAAATTAAGTTTATGCGAGATGATATTATTTTTGCCATGCTAAAAGCATCGCTTAAGGACCTTGATGCTCTGGCCATTTCCATGCAAGAAGACTTCACAACAAAGCAAACGCCACAAGCCAATGACTGGCAAAAATTCGAAAAGAGTGAAGCCGAGCACCATCATCCAGACTCTGGACTTTCCCAAAGCCCAGCAGGATCTCAAGTCATTAATCAAAACGCCCACTCTCACCTGCCAAGTGGTTATCGCTGGTTAAGTGGCGAGCACAATCATATTATTGATGAATCTGCCCTTGTAAGACTCGCCTGCGCCGCTCATCAAGACGAGATAGCGACTGGCTTAGTTCCACTTCTCATTAACGAGCCAATCAGCTGTCAAAATCAAAAACTCAGTTTAGATAAGTTATCCAGCTTAGGCTTTGATCTCGAATGGATAGAAGAGGATTTACTGGCCCTTCGCGCTGTCGCCACATGGCTTAGACCTCTCCCCTACTTAGAACTTTGTCGCTACGCCATCGAACATTACGATCAACAAAAGCTAGGTTTTTATCAAAACTTCAAACTTCAATCCTCTTTGCCTGATGCCGTCTATGGAAGACTGCTAGCAAGCTATAAGATTGAAAACTTAAAGAGTCAGGGGATTATCAAGGTCCTTGATCAAACGACTCTTCAAAGGCTTTTCCACTCATGAGCAAACGCCCGCTGATCATTATTTCAGGAGCAACAGCTACGGGTAAGACTGCAACAAGTATTAGTATTGCAAAGTTATTAGGTGAACACGCTCCCAGAATTATAAACTTTGACTCCCTTCTCTTCTATAAAGAGCTTAATATTGGTACGGCAAAACCATCAAAAGAAGAACAAGCAGGAATTGAGCATCGCCTTATCGATATAAGATCAATTAATGAGCCACTTAATGCAGCTGACTTTATGGCCATGGCCCTTGATGAACTAGAGGCATGTGAAAAAGAGAATCGCCTGCCTATCCTTGTTGGTGGAAGCGGCTTTTATCTTCGCGCGCTGGTTAAGGGAATGTATGAAAGTATCAATGTCAGTGACAAGGTCAAACAAGAAGCAGCCGCGTTGTATGAGGCGTCCGGGATTGAACCATTTATCAAAGCTCTCAAGCAGCATGATCCCGAGAGAATGAAGGCCCTACACGAAAATGATCACTACCGCATTCGTCGCGCTTGGGAACATTTTCAAATGACTGGAAAACCAATCTCTCCCGTTGGAGAGCAGTTTGCTGGGGGCGATCCCTATGACTTTTCAAAACACCGTCTCGAGAGTTGGGACTTTTATCATATTCATATGCAGCTCCCAAGACCACAGCACGCAAGAATCATCGCAGATCGAACGGCTAAGATGCTCGAGAATGGCTTCATAGAAGAAACCCGTCAGTTACTAGCTGACGGATTTAGTGAAGATTCTAAACCACTTCAATCGATTGGTTATCGCGAAATCTTAGCCTATTTTCGTGGAGAGCTTGAGCGCGAGGTTTTGGCCGAGCGAATCGAAGGCACCACGAGACGACTCGCTAAACAACAAAGAACGTTTTTTGCAAAAGTTCGACCTAAATTTTGCTATCACCCGATTGATGATGTCGCCAAGCTACAAGATGACGTTGTAGAATGGCTAAAGAAGCGAGGCTAATCATGACTCAGAAAATGAAAATTATTATTATATCCGATGGAACTGGCGAAACGGCGACAGCTATTTCCCGCGCCATTATGACGCAATTTAGAGACCGTGAGGTTTTCTTTACTCGCTATAAAAATGTCCGAAGCCAAGAACAGGTAGACGCCATTTTCCAAGAAGCAGCCGTCCATCACGATCTTGTGCTTTATACTATCGTTTCTCATGATCTTCGCGAATACGTCACCGAAGTCTCAAGACAAAAACACGTACGCGCGATCGACCTTATTGGCCCTGCCCTGGTTGCTTTTGGAAATTACTTTCAACAAGAACCTAATGCCGAACCTGGACTTCTACACCAAGTGAATGATGCCTATTTCAATCGCGTAGCCGCTATGGAGTTCACACTTAACCATGACGATGGCCGAAACCTAGAGAGTCTACATTTAGCAGACGTTATCTTGGTTGGAGTATCGAGGACATCAAAAACACCTCTTTCTGTATTTCTCTCTCTCAATGGTTTAAAAGTTGTCAATGTTCCCTTAATTCAAGGAGCTCCTCCTCCAAAAGAGCTTTTTGAAGTGGATCAGCGCAAGATTTTTGCGCTTACCATTGATGCCGATGCCCTCATCCAAATCAGAAGAAATCGACTAGACCGCCTAGGGGCCGCGAAGCACACCGGTGATTACGCTGACAGTGAAAAAATTGTTTCTGAGATTGAATGGGCCAATGCCATTTTTAAGGAAAACAAACGCTGGCCTATCTTCAATGTCACCGACAAGGCCCTAGAGGAAACGGCTGCAGATATTATGAAGCTTCTTTCAATGCGAAAGAATAATATCTTTAAACAAAGAGTTCGTGCAGAAGAAGAGTCTTAGAGTTCGCAAATATCCACAGTGTCATCTTCATGCTTGAGCGTGAAATTAATACGCTTAGCAATCCCATCGGGACGTCTGTGAGTTAACGAATGAGACTTTGGAATATATTTACCATCAGCTGAAAAGTCTAAAGGCAGAGCAATTCCACCAGTTGCTAGTGGAAGTTTCTCAATACGCTCTTCACCGTAAAGTTCAAACTCAACCTGACCTGCAAGACAATTCCTTGAGTTCATCAAATAACCAAATGCTGTTGGACGAGTTTCAGGCACTTCAAGGTTCTTTTCAGGCTCGCCGCTTGAGACGAGAACTTTAGTTACATAGTGTTCTTTTGATCGACTTTGAATTCTAAGAGTAACTTCTTGATCGACTGGCACTTCGATTTGGCCAATGAAGTTAATATCAACTTCCTTGCCATCAATGAAAGCTCGCTGACGTCTTTTATCTACCCCAATCAAGGTAACCTTAGCTGATGCTTGTGCGCTGGCGGGTTTCTTCCCAACAACTCCTACTGGTTGCTCATTAACTGGCGTCGTTACTGCAGCGACAGGAGTTGTATTAAACCCTGCAAGCTCCATTAATGTATCTTTACCAAACCAAGCCACTGCGGCCAAAACGGCGACAAGGCCAACCATCGCGGCCGGTGAAGTCTTAGGCTGTTGCTTAACAGCTTTCTTTCTCGAAACTGTACGAGTTCCACTCTTAACACGCGTACGAGTTTTAGTAGCACCACTAGCTGTTTTAATTTTTCGTGTTCCGGTTTTGACAGCAGTTGAAGCTCCTGTTGTCGTGCCCGTTGTCGTTGTACGAGGCTTGACTTCAATTTGTAAATTGTCGTCTTCCTCATCGCGTCTTTTCGTTGTTTCTTGGACTGCCGCTGTTTTTGTAGCCGTCTTAGTTTGAGCTCTTAGTGCCTTTAGCTTTGGAACAACTTCTTCTTTTTCTTCAAAGCCAAAGTCGAGAACGCGATTTTCAGGCTTAAGCTCTTCTGACTCACCTGACGATTGAACGACGACCTGAGGTCCCCCGCCATTTTGTTCACGCTTGAGATCTTCAAGAAATGGTTTAAGATCAATTTTACCAAACTCAAAAAGTTTTTCTCTATCAGTCTTGATCTCTTCTTTGAAAAGCTCTTTGGCAAAATAAGCCAAGTCTGTCGCATTAAAATCTGCTTTATAAGAATAAAGAAATCTCGTGAGCTCTTTATTCATTTCGTTAAGATCGGCAAAACGTTTTGAGCGATCTTTAGAAAGTGATCTCAAAACGATCTGATCCAACTCTTTTGGAACCATCGGGTTAATACTTGATGGTGGTGGAACTTTACACTCTTGAATTTTTTTAAGTACTGCGAGATCGTTTGGTGCTTTGAATAGCTTTCTAGAACAAAGCATTTCCCATAGAGTAATCCCGACTGCGAACTGATCATAGCGTGGATCTAGCTCTTGGCCATCAAGATATTCTGGCGCAAGATAAGAAAGCTTACCTTTGATCGTTCCTGCTTGAGTCGCTTCAGAGTTTGACTCCGCCTTAGCGATACCAAAGTCGATAACTTTAATCGCACCATCATAAGTCAGCATAATATTGTGAGGAGAGATATCTCTATGAACAATATTGGCTGCCTTACCGGTAAGTTTGTCTGTTAGCGTGTGAGCGTAGAAAAGGCCCTGACATGCTTGTGAAACGATATAGACAGAGATCTCAATGGGAAAAATAAATCCGCGCTTTTTCAGCTTATCAAGATACTCTTTTAGGTTTCTGCCATCACAGTATTCCATGGCAACATAGAGTTGCCCGTGCTGCATGCCGTAGTCATACGTTTGAACGATATTTGGATGAAGTAGACCAAAGGTAACTTTAATCTCATCCATAAACATGGTTTTGAAAGATTCATTTTGGGAGTACTGAGGCTGTACCATTTTAATGGCAACGATCTTATCCGCTTGCTCGCCAAGGAACCTAGCGCGACAAATTTTGGCCATACCACCATCGACTAGGTGATCTAGAATTAAATAACGACCAAAGCGTTCTCGAGACTTTTGACTTTCATCAGACATTTTTTATCTCCCGAACTATCATATCGGAAGACTCAAACCAAAACTAAAGCTGTTTGATGCTGGTCTTACTTTAGTACAACTTCTTTAAAATTAGGGAATTGAAGCAGTATATCCTCCCGATTTGCCAATTTCTTGTCTAAACATAATCCGAAGACGTTATAGAGGTGAAAAGAATTTTGGGCAAAATCGGGATGAAGCTCTAAATAATTTGAAAATTGATTTAAGGCCACGCTTCGATAACCGCTTTGAAAAGCGGCCTCTTTAAACATGGTATGGGAGACTTTTTTGGGGTTTTGCGAGTAAGCGATCACAATATAATAGTCATCACAGGTCGCGAGCGTTTGTTTTTCAGCGTTAGATAGCCATAACCAAAAGCGACTTTTCTCATCAAGCTTTGTCGTAAGTAGATCATAAACTAAAGTGAGCTCGGTATACCAAGACAAACGATTAAACTCGAGACTGTCATCCCAGCGTTGATTAGCAAACTGGCCACCACGCAGCTTAAAGCTCTCTGTTAAAACTTGGTTTTTACTTAAGTTGGCACAAGAAGCGAACAAGATAAGTGAAACTAATAACGCTCTTTTAACCATGTCAAAACATCCTTAACTGCTTCTGGCCCAGACTGATTGGCCAATAAATCTCTGACCTTTCGTTCATACTCGATGAGGGTCGAAAGCTCTGGGTCGATCGCTTTTGTAAATAATCGTGCATATGAAATCGAACCAATTGTATCACTACCTGGAAGCGTCGTTAAAGTAGGGACATCAATCAAATACGAAGCGTTTTGCTCCAGTTTTGTCAGCTTTTCAACTTCGCGAAAACTTCTAAGAATAAGCTGGTTTCGCACCAACGGGTCGTCATGAATGAGAGTTGAGCCCCGATCAACTGAGTTCAGCTTCCAAGGCAGGGGCACTAAATCAAACGGATCACTTAGGCGTTCAAATACGAAGCGTCCCGCCTCCGGAATCCCCTGCTTCAGTCTAAGGAGTGGGTTACTTAAAATGAGTCCCAGCAAATTTTTTTGCGCCGGCAGCCCTTGGCGATGCAGGACACGAATACTGATTAACGCTCCAAACGCGTGGCCTCCTAAAATCACATTTTCAGGCAAGCTTATTAAGTACTCTTCAATATTATCAATTAAATCATCGTGACGATCGATGACACCTCTAGCTCCACTCGACCTGCCAAAGCCAGGAAAGTCGATGAGATGGACGGTGTGTCCAGCTTGGGCCAACTGCTCTGCAAAGTCCAAGTAGACACCATGATAGTCAAAAAGATCGTGTAAAAAAACAATCGTAGGTCCCGTGAGCTCCGCAGGCTCAAGAACTTTGACAAAGAACTCGGATGTAGCTCCTCGCTTACAAGGAAAAACTTCATCGCGAGAAGAAACCATTAGCGTGCCTGATCAATATATTCTTGAATCGCACTCATCGCCTTATCTCCTAAAGCTTGAAAGCGAAGAGAAAATCCTTGTGAACCTTCAAGTACACGTACGACTTTTCCAGTGGCGGTGAACGATTGTGCACCATTGTCTGGATGAACATTCAGCTTCACTTCATCGCCGGCTTTACAGGGGAAATTGGCCACTAGAACTTGTAAACCGCCGGTTGAAATATCGCGACAAACACCTTCATAAACTTCTTGCTTATCATGAAATAAGAGTCTGGCGACAAATGGTTTTCTGGTATGCATTCGACGTTCACTTTCATCAATCACCGGTGGCATATCGCTGGTGATGCGATCAAATAATGAAGTCTCCGCTAAAAACTTCCAATTCTCCATACCGGGAACGTAGACAAAGGTTTTGCCGTTGATGCGATTTTCTTTATAAGCTCTACGAAGTTGGGCAATAGAGTATGGGCCATATTCCACATCATCGGCACCGCGATCATAACCAATCTTAATCGTGATACAGGCGCGCTCTTCCGACAACGATGCAATGTCGAGTACCGGACGATCACCTTGTGGTGGCGTTGCAACACTACTCATATCAGCTGTGCCAGATTCTGAGTTTAAATAACTACTGAGCTGTTCAACGGCCTTGGCCTTTTGCCAATTATCAAAACCCTTTGTCCAGACATAGGAGTCAGCACCTAGTGTTTGATCAGCAAAGAGACTTGCGAGTTCGCTTTCTTCGACTGGACCAATTCGGTCATTTCCACGGACGTAGTACCAAGACGACGACATGGGCTCTCCTTTACTTTGCCAAGTAGCTCAATTTACATTCTTATCTATTTTAACCCCTCGAAACTACAGACCCAACATGGGAGAAATTGCCCTTTTTCCCCACTTTGCATCAAGTTTTTGCCCCTATTCGCCGATATGTCCGATTGAGTAGGTATGTTTAAACCATGGGGACGCCATGTTCGGTTACACAAAACAGTTATTTATTGTCTTAGGAGTACTGCTTCTCGCTAGTTCCTGTGGCATTGAAGAATTTGCTAGTAAGAAGAAAAAAGACTCTCTTGCAGTGAACGGAATTATTACTACCAGCCAAAGTGCTTGCTCACAATTTACTTATATTAAACCAAAAGTAGATTTTTTATTTCTTTGGGATAACTCATCTTCTGCTGTCTTTATTAACAGCCAGACCAGACAAGCATTGAATCAGACGATTGATCTGATCTCGACTCGTTTTGATTACCATATTATGCTCGCTCCGCTTGTGCTTCCTCAGGGCGCTTCGGTTAACTCTTACGCTGGACTCATTGTCAGTGATACACCTTCGGGCGAGATGACTTCCCAGGCACTTGCCATGCGAATTGATCGCTCCAATGCCGCCAATCACCTCTCAAGCTTTCCCTCGGTAGCACAAAGTGCTGAGTACGGAACTCAGCGCTCAATCGATCTACTTAATACCAATAAAACAAATAATGGTAGCAGCTACCATAATGCTTTTAGAAGAAATGCTCACACCATCGTTGTCGTTATGTCGACTGAAGATGATGATGGAGCGCTTCAAGGTAATGGCGGTATTTCTCAAAACCTTAATAACTTTGTCTCTAGCAAAACAAGCGCCCTTAATAATCTTAAAAACTCACTTGATGCCATTCAACTGCGCTTTTTCTCGATCGTTAGAAAAAGTGTTTGTAATCAGTATGGCCCAATGAATCCGTTTGCTTATAGCGAAGCCTATCGTCGCGTATCAGAGCAAGTCTTCTTGTCACAATCACCGACTCCTTCAGATATTGGAAACAATCGCGATAGCTTTGATCTTTGTTCAGTCAGTGACTTCACGACTGTATTTGATGGAATTAATAACTCGATCCAAGACTTTATTCTTGGCCATAAATATAATTATTGGCCAGTGGCCCAGGCCGGCGCCAATATCGATCCCAATGAAATCACAGTGACTAAAGATGGAACAAGCTACCCTCGTCTCAATGAGCCAGTATCAAATGGTGCCAATGGCTTTAGTTTCACTAATGCCGTTCAGACAGTAAACACGCGCTTTGCTCCCGATGCTGGTGAGCCCTTCACTGGTTATGTGGTCAAGCTCTATGGCAATGCTCAAGTTACCTATCCCGAATGTATGTCGGTTAGAACGCAAACGGTTCAGGAGTGGTACGGCTATGCTCATATGCAATCAAAGCCAGTTGAATCATCTATTCAACTTAAAATTGATGGCGTTCCTGTTTCAAAATGTGGAACAAACTTGAGTACTTGTAATGGCTACGAACTCATCAAGAGTGGAGCGGGCCCTACTTATATCAGCAATCAAAATATGCGAATCGAAGGTCCGAATAACTTCACACCTAAGTCGCCAGGACTGGTGAAGTCAGGATACTTCTTAAAACTGCATGGCAATGCAGCTTATTCTAACGGTCAGTCTGTAGAGATTATTTACGATCCTTCGGGAACCTAATCAGCTAGCGCGCTATTTGTTTTTTGTTTCATTAGCGCGCTCAATGGCATTCATGAGCTTGATCGCAGGGAACATTTTAACCATTTGATCGTAGTTCACATTGGCGATAATTCTATTATTATCTCCAACCACTAAGTCATCACAAAGCCCTTGATCGATTGCATCTTTGAGGTCGGCTTCATTAATCACAGTATTTGTTGCTTTAAAATCGGCCAGGATCGCTGAAATATCGCACTCGACAGCTTTACCCTTAACACCCGAAAGTGTGATTTGATCGATGATTTTTTTAATAAAGAGTTCACACTTATACGAAATCTTCATCTTCTTACTTTCATCAGCGCGACGTTGATTGTGAAGGAAACTCATTAAGAATTTAATTCGCTCTGGATTGGCCATTTGAATAAGCTTCAAAGCACCGTCATCGTCTTCATTAAGTTCGAGATAACCTTCGTCTTTTAAGAGTAAGAAAAACTCCTCGAACTTTACATCTTGAACGTTAAAAATATCGCTGGAGTAGAATTTCAAGATATTCATGTGAAGCGTATGGACACCGTCGAGTTCCTCACCGTGGGTTTTCATCGCCATATAAATAAGAGACAAGACGCGAATCACATCATTACTTTGAAAGAACTTATAATCAGCGACTTTACCGGCCTTACCATAGCCCAAAGAATTACTCTCTAACTCTTTAATGCGCTCGTTAGTTTTTCTCAGGCGATCGGCCAATGTATTAATAATTGTTTTAAACCACGGATTAAGACCTTCCATGGTTTTTTCAAAAGCGGTGAATGAAATTTCCACCATATCGGTTGTGACCATGGCCGAAGCCGAGCATGAACGACGACGCGCCTTTTGATCAAAGAACGCCATCTCGCCAATCACTTCACCGGCACGAAGAACTGCAATTTCGACAAAGCCGCGCCCTTTAGGTCTAAACAATCGAATCTGCCCACGCTGAATAATATAAAGCGAGTCGGCATTATCACCTTCGTTAAAAAGAACGTCCCCAGGTTTAAAAGTTTTTAAACCCGACTTTTTGGGGGAAACACTCATCCTATTTTCTCCACAATACAGGCTAGTGCTTCACCACCACCAATACATATAGAGGCCATACCATAGCGCTTATTCTGAGTTTCAAGCGCATTCATTAAAGTCACAACAATACGGGTGCCTGAGCAGCCAATCGGATGACCTAATGAAACTCCGCCGCCGAAGATATTAACTTGAGCGTGATTTAAATTGAATTCCTTCATCGCCGCCATTGGTACAACAGCAAAAGCTTCATTGATTTCAAATAAATCCATATCAGTGATTTTAAGCTTAGCCTTATCGAGACATTTCTTCATGGCTTCAACTGGAGCCGTTGTAAACCAAGTTGGGTTTTGAGCATGAGTCGCCCAAGAGACCAACTTATACTTGGCGCGAGACTTATACTCTTCACCGGCTACGACTAAAGCAGCAGCACCATCATTAATGGTTGATGCGTTGGCCGCAGTGATTGTTCCATTTTTATCGAAGGCAGGTCGAAGATTAGGGATTTTTGTGAAGTCTGCTTTATTTGGTCCCTCGTCGTTCTCAACAACAATATCGCCTTTTCTCCCCTTCACAGTAACTGCTACGATTTCCTTGGCGAAGATGCCTTCGGCCATCGCTTTTTGTGCACGCTTAAAGCTCTCAATAGAAAACGCATCTTGCGCTTCACGTGAGAATTCATACTTGGTAGCACATTCTTCTGCGCAATTGCCCATTGGACGATCACTATAGACATCCCATAGTCCATCCCATTGCATAGAATCTTTGATCTCGCCGCCACCAAACTTTATTCCACTTCTACCACTTGGAAGCAGGTGCGGTGCCATCGACATATTTTCCATACCACCGGCAACCACCAGTTGATTATCCTGAGATAAAATTGACTGCGCGCCTGCGATCATTGTTCTCATACCGGAGCCGCAAACTTTATTAATCGTTGTACATGGAACACTTTCTGGTAGACCTGCAAAAAGAGCTGCCTGCCTGGCCGGTGCTTGGCCACAACCGGCTTGCACAACATGACCCATAATAACTTCATCCACTTGATCGGGACGAATATCGGCTTTAGCCAGAGCGCCTGAAATAGCGACGGCACCAAGCTTAGTTGCGGGAACAGAAGACAAACTTCCTAAAAAACTACCACTTGGGGTACGGGCCCCAGACAAAAGATATACTGACATAAGAATCCTTAATTTCTAAAAAATTGATGCCCTATTAAATCACACGCCCGCTGGTGAGAAAAGTTCACTTTGACGGGCAATTAAAAGATCTCGCGCGAAGGCTGCACGCTCAGCATCACTTGCCCACTGCAGGGAGACTTGTTTAACCTTTCCAATGTTTTTTTCAATCGGCGACCAGGCGCTTGGGCGATGGACACGAACCTCATCACGCGCAACGCGCAATGCAAATTCACCGGGGCCAAAGCTCTCAAGATTTGCATGTGAGACAACATCTTTGAAGTTAAGCATCTCGGCACTTATGGCTTCTATTTCTGGAAGCTTAGAGCGATCATCAATTTCCACTCGCCATTGCAATGCTACACGATTAATTTCAACCATCTTCATAAAGCCTCCAGCTCTAAATATTATAGC
This sequence comes from Halobacteriovorax sp., assembly GCA_002716825.1. GTDB lineage: Bacteria > Bdellovibrionota > Bacteriovoracia > Bacteriovoracales > Bacteriovoracaceae > UBA4207. The sequence continues at coordinate 23,271 of PBCC01000049.1, forward strand.
TTGGCTTTGAAAAACTCACAGAGCGTATTATTTTCTCCTCATTGCTTAATATAACCGATCTTTTTTGTTTGCCCCTAAGTTGAGGCCCTATCGTTTCGAAGCCTGTGAAGGTATATATTCGCTATGAATAATAGAAAAAATGAAGACAAACGTGGCACGATGCTTCCAGAAGCTTGGCTGACAGAAGTACGTGGAACTTTCAACAAGACTTATGCTCCTCAGTGTAAGGCCCATGGCAAAAGCTTTGATGTTCACGCCGAAACTCATCCCGATGAACTAGTTCTCGCGGTTAGTTTTTTCAATGCTGAAAAACCCGAGCAAATCCCTACCACCTATGTTGTTTCAGCTGATCTTAGTGGAAAAGCTCCGGCACAAAAAATGCTCGATACCCTAGTCGATTCGGCCGGTGTTTTCTTTGATCAATATTTCGCGAATCCTGATTGGAATGACTATTTCGGTGAATGGACGGAAGCAGAAGTTCGCGGCATAGAATTCTTCTATATCGTTAATCGCGAAAATATTCGCCTAAGCCTTTTGGCCGACCAACTGCTTGGAAGCGATGACGATCTCTCCTAATGAAAATCTAGGCGCTAAGTTTAATCTCGAGCATTTTCTTAATGCTCGCGAAGCCTCGATTGCGATTGTTCGCCAAGTCGCCTCTCGCGTTGTCGAAGGCATGAGTGAAGATGAAGCTCATCTTTTACTCAAAGAAGCTTTTGAAAAAAATGGTTCGCAAAAGCTCTGGCATCCAACCAAAGTTCGCTTTGCTGAAAATACACTCAAGACTTTTAGAGAAATTTCTATTCCTGATATTAAAATTAAAAAAGGCGATCTCTTCTTTTTTGATATCGGTCCGGTCATCAATGATCATGAAGGTGATTACGGCGAGACTTTTGTGTGTCAGTCGAATCAATCAAATGACTTAATCGATGCCTCTCAAACCGTCTTTCAAGAAACCGCCAAGGCTTGGCGCGAGCAAGGCCTAAATGGCAAAGAGCTCTATAGCTTTGCCAATAATAAAGCGAAAGAATTGGGGTTTGAACTCAACCTCGACATGGATGGACATCGACTTGGTGACTTTCCTCACGCGCTTCACTTTAAAGGTGGACTGCCCGATCACAGCGCAACACCAGCCCCAGGATTGTGGATTCTAGAAATTCACCTTAGAGATCCTAAAACAAATCGCGGTGCATTTTTTGAAGATTTACTGAGATAAAAAAAGCCCGCTAAGTGCGGGCTTCGTTTTGTTATCTCGGCTGAACTTGAATCACTTCTTCTTTTAAGATCTCGCCGTCATAACTGATGACGATACGAAGACTCACAGTCTCACCTTTAGCGTGCTTATTGAACTTATACTCAAGTTCAGCGTCGCGACTTTGACCGCGATCAAGAACACCTACGCTACTCTCATCTTTTGTAATCTCCACCATGCGAGCATCGCTTTCACTAGCAGGAAGAAGTTTAACTGAGTAAGAACCTGGAACATAAGGGCGAAGTCCTACAAGCTTAACTTTTACGTCTTGCTTTTTATAACCGAAAATCCCTCTCATATCTGGCTCGCGCTCAAAATCAAGGCTTGAACCAACTTCCGGATTGGCCACAACTTCAGTTCCAAGACGAAGTGTTTCTTCAAACTTTGAACTATAAGCATCACCTTTGTGAGTAAGCTTAACCTGAACGATAATGTCATCACCTGGTACGGCAGAATCGGAAACCTGAAGCTTAATTAGGCCAGCAAGGTTCGATTGTTTTTTAGCAGCAATACCTGGGATGGCGATATCTTTAGCTAGTACGCGAGCATTTCCAGAAAGTACTTCAACCACTGCCGTGCTCTCGCCTCTGATTGAAGCTTTGGCCCCAAAGTTAGCAGCTTTAAGCGTTAGGCTTAACTCTTTTCCTTGTTCAGCTCTTGAGTCTGCACTTAGAGCACCATCAAAATTATTTCTTGAACGTACAACCGCATTGTTTTGAACATAGTCGCGGGCCTGCTGTTGACCTTGAGCGGTTGCTTGAGCTCTGGCAACTGGAAGTGTTCTGTTATAGCCAGCGACTCTTCCCTCTTCAAATGAAGTTTCACGAATGCGACGCTTACCTTCAACTAAGCCTTCATTATATCTTGGCGTGTAAGCTAAGTCGTAACTTTCTTGGTAAAGGTCATTCTTTCTAGCAGCAAAGACCTCTGTGTAGGTTGAAGCATAGGCTCCATCATAACGAGAAGCAAAGCTAGACTGGTGTGAAGAACTGAATGTTGCGCTAAAGGCTTGATCAAAAGCTTG
>PBCC01000050.1 GCA_002716825.1 Halobacteriovorax sp.
AGCCGTATTTGTCACACTTCTTCCAACAAAGTTTAACTGGCGTGAAAAAACCATGATTTCATGGATGGGACTAAGAGGTGCTGTGCCGATTGTTCTATGCACCTATGCACTCTCGGCCAATGCGCCTAAGAGTGGGCTAATCTTTAATATTGTATTTTTCGTTGTACTGGTTTCAACTTTGATCCAAGGCTTTACGCTTCGACCTTTTGCCAATTGGTTAAAAGTTGGTGCTCCTCTGAAAAAGAAGATTCGATTTCCGTTTGAATACGTTGCCGGCTCAGAAATTCAAAGCGAGCTCAAAGAGTTAGAGGTTCCTCACGATTCAGTCGTCGTTTCAAAATCCATCGCCGAACTCAATATGCCGCAAAAACTATTGATCGTTCTACTAAAGCGTGGAGAGGATGTTTTCTCTCCCCGTGGCTCCACAGTCTTCCAGGGTGGTGACACTTTATTGATCTTGGCGGAAAGCAAAGAGTACGATGAAGTTGTTTCGCTTGTAACTCAAGTGTCGCAGGCCGAGAATAAAGCTTTCGAAGACGCTGAGCCTGTCCATGGGGAAGTGGAGTTATGAGCAAGTTGCGAGTCGCACTTATCGGTTATGGCCTATCTGGAAAATCTTTTCACTCGCCACTGATCAAAGCTTGCCCCGAACTCGTTATTGCCGCTGTGGTAAGTTCTAGAGTCGATGAGATAAAAAAAGACCTGCCACAAGCAAGTATTGTTTCTTTCGAACAGGCATTGGAACTCAGCGATCTTGTTGTGATCACAACGCCCCATCAACTGCACTTTGAACAAGCAAAAGCCGCTTTAAGTGCTGGTAAGCATGTGGTAGTAGAAAAACCGTTCACTGCGAGTACCGCTGAGGCTCAAGAGCTTTTTAAAATTGCGAATGATAAGAAACTCATATTAAAAGTTTTTTTCAATCGTCGTTTCGATGCAGATTTTTTAACTCTTAAAACGTTGATTCAATCAGGTGAACTTGGCGAGATCAAAACGATTGAGTCTCATTTTGATCGTTTTAGGCCAACTCCTAAAGAAAATGCTTGGAGAGAGAAGGCCGGCGCTCAGTCCGGAATCTGGTGGGATCTTGGACCTCACCTCATTGATCAAGCATTAGCTCTTTTTGGTAAACCACAAGATATTCATTATGATATTGGGAAGCAAAGAAGTGGTGAAGCTGATGACTTCTTTGATGTCACTTTGAAATACGATAAAGGTCTACGCTTTCACCTTAGGGCTTCATGCATTGTTAAAGATTTTGGTTTTCGCTTTAGAGTTCATGGAACGAAGGGTAGCGTTGTCTTTAAAAAACTAGATGTGCAAGAGGAGCAGCTTAGAGGAGGTAAATCTCCACTCGACTCGGACTTCGGACTTTATCCTAAAGATGCCGTTGAGGCCTCGCAGGGTGTTAGTGTCGAGCTCAAAGCTGGCAGTTATCTGAAATTTTATCGAGAGCTTATCACAAGTATTAGTAGTGAAATCAATCTAGGTGATGATCAAGCTGCTGTTATCAATGGAACTCAGATACTGAACTTAGACTTTGTCTAAGTACGTATTTCATTATTACGGTTTACTCATGGCGTCGATTTAGGATACAGATGGGCCATGAAACTAATCACTTTATTCGCACTACTTTTTTCAACCTCTCTATGGGCAAAGTCCATCTCTCTCGAATTTAGTACTCACAATCGAAAAGCTGTAAAAGTTCAGCTGCCTAAAAAGTTTGATCAACGAAGTAATTGGCCATTAATTATTTCTCTTCATGGCTATGGTGGCTCATCACTATTACAAAATTACTATGTGCGCCTCAATTCATTCCAAAATGATTTTGGATATGTTTATGCAACCCCTGAGGGACTTAAAGACTCAAAGGGAAAAGGTTATTGGAATGCTGGTGAATTTTGTTGTGACTTTGATCAGTCTGATGTGAATGACATCGAGTTCATTAAGGTCTTAATCGACAGAATAAAAAGCTCTGAAAATATTGGTCGTATTAACCCTAAAAAAGTTTACCTCATTGGCTACTCTAATGGAGCTTTCTTAGCTTCTAAGATTGCCTGCTCGAACTCGATTGATATTGCTGGTATTGTAACAATTTCAGGAACAAGTGATCTTCGAGATTCAAATGGCGAGCTTTTAGATGAAGCCGAGCTTAATTGTGAGCACCAGCGAGCGATCCCAGTTCTCCATGTTCATGGCGATGAAGATACAACAATTACCTATAACGGTTTTGATAATGGTAGGACTGCCCACGTAGGCGCTAGAGCTCAACTAAGGCGCTGGGGTCTTCACAACGGTTGTGACGACGAACTCACTCCGGTCGCCTCACCATTTAATGCAACCAACTTTGTGAAAGGCAAAGAAACTCAGCATTTTGAAATGAAAAATTGCTTGGCCCCGGTAGAGCATTTTAAAGTCCACGGTGGGGTTCACTTTGGAATTTATAAAAAGTCGTTTACGAAAAGAATTCTGAAATTTTTATTAGATTAAATAAAATGGCGCAGACGACAGGATTCGTTCCTCCCACTCCTCGCTTCCAGCTCGTCGTCCCGGAGACGGGGCCATTCGCTGAATCAAACTTCGTGTTTGATTCTCGTTATCAAAATGCTGCCGCATTTTGCCACCGTCGCTCACTCTATTCGAATCCTATCCCACAACCATTTTATCAAATTCCCCCGCGCTTAATTGAGAAATGAGTTAAAGCGAAAGAACATACATATTAGTATGTGATGAGCTTTAACGAAATTTCGATTTTAATGGCGTGGGAATTTCATAAAATGGCGCAGACGACAGGATTCGAACCTGTGACCGTCCGCTTAGAAGGCGGATGCTCTATCCAGCTGAGCTACGTCTGCGTGTTAGCTTTCTCTCGAGGTCTTTTGACGAACTGCATGAGTGGCTAAGTCTTTAATAAGATAAAGTTTCCACCAAACTTCGTCAATCATAGAGTTATCATCTCTCTCGCCCAATTCGCCTAAAGGTGCTAAAACAGGCTTGATGAAACAAGTTACGCTAAAATCCATTGAGCAAATTAAAGCTCATATTCGCACTGCAGGGGCCAGTCTATACACTGGTGCTCGGACCTCTACCGTCATTCCGTTTGAGAAAATGCAGACTCTTGGTGAAATGGATCTGACTATTGTCGATTGTTCGGGCTTGCCTCAAGCGATTGAACTTGAAGGTGATCTTCTCCACATTACAGGTCCCGTGAGCTGGAAGGATGCCAAGAACTTCGCGCGCTCTAAAGGTGTTGAAGTCATGACTTCACCCACTGAAGAATTGGCCGCCATTCCTGCTGGCGTTGCTACCTCATGTACTGGTGAGCGATGCTTTGGTCATGGAACACTTCGCTCACAAGTGCAAAAGCTTCGCTACTTGGACTTTGAAGGCAACGAGGTGGAGCTATCGAGCTCAAAAAAAATGCAGTTGCCACAGGCCAGCGAAGAATTAAAAGAATATCAAAACGCCTATACACATTATCAAGCCTTCAAAAATGCTCCTTTTCCACGCTTTGAGAGCGAGACAGATTTACTGACAGGTACAGAAGGACAGTTAGGATTTATTACTGACGTATGGCTTAAGACCACACCGCTAGTTCCACTATCGTATCTTTTTATGAAGCTACCTTGTTGGGACGTCGATGCAACCGCGCATCTTGAAATCTTTGAAAAAGTTCAATCTCTTCGCTCTCAAATTAGTGCTTGTGAGCTTTTAGATGCCCATTGCTTGGCCACGCTACCAAAAGAAAAACTGCCTGTAGGATGTGAAGGGCGCGATCTTATTTTCTTAGAAATTAAAGATCAGGACTTTGAACTAGTTTATGAAGTTCTCTTGAGTAAGCTTAGCACCATTGGCGAAGAAGATATTTTTCAGATGAGTGCAAATGCTTGTCATGCACTACGCATGGAAGTTCCACGCGCCGTCTTTGAGCAAAATACCAGAATGGGCGTGACTAAAAAGGGCACGGACGTTCAGGTTGCGGCCAAGGACTTCGAAAAGCTTCTGGTGCAGTATAAAGAAATGACGAAAATTGGAGTTCCTTATAATTTATTTGGACACTTCGGAGATGCGCATCTTCATTTTAATTTTATGCCAACTCCGGGCAAAGAGCCTCTTTGTCAGAACTCTCTGCTTGGACTCTATGAAAAGGTCTTTGAATGGGGCGGTTCTCCTTTTGCCGAGCATGGCATTGGATTTCTTAAAAGACCTTTTATCGAAAAGTTTTATACTCAAACTCAGCGCCAACTCTTTAGTAAGTTAAAGCACATCCACGATCCAAGGAATCATTTCTTTCCACAAGGCTTTATGGGGAGTGCTAAGTGATTAGGGCCAGGATTATTAAGTCTGATAAACGAGTTTTTGATTGTCGCTTGATTGATTCGGGCGAGTTTGTTCAGGCGACAGCACTTGGTAATTTATTTAAAGAAGACACAGTAGTCGTAGGTGATTACGTGCTTTTGGAAGCGCAAAGCGATGAATGGGTTATTAAAGAAGTTGAAGCCAGAAAGAGTGAAATCTTTCGCATGCTTCGTCGTGAGTCTAAGCGAAAGGTGACTGCCGCCAATTGCGACTCACTTGTGATTTTAAACTCTTCATCTAAACCAGCTTATAAGCGAGGTATCGTCGATCGCTTTTTAACTCGCGCCCATCAATGGGGTGTTGTTCCCTTTGTCGTCTTTAATAAGATGGACGAATACGATCCCAAAGATTTTGATATAAAGTTTGAAGCCGATCGCTTGCAGTCGCTAGGGGTTAAGTGTTTTGAAATTTGCGCCGTTGAAAGTGATTATAAAGTTAAATATTTAAGTCTTGGTATTGAGGACTTAAAGCGCGAGCTTAATCAAAGTACTTCGATTTTTTTAGGTCAAAGTGGTGTGGGAAAAAGTCAAACTATTACAGCGATAACTGATGGTAAGACCGAGCTTAAAACTGGCGCGGTTGGTAAAGTCGGCAAAGGCTCCCACACAACCACATGGTCTGAGATTATCGACTGTGGAAATTTTGAATTAATTGATTCTCCAGGTATCAGACAATTTTCTATCGACGATATTGCTAGTGGTGATTTGATTGAACTTTTTCCGGATGTGGAAGAAGTGGCGACGGGATGCAGTTTCACCAATTGTGGCCATGAATCGAATAATAAAGGTTGTGCCTTTTACTCGGGTAAGCGAAGCGAGTATGAACGCGAGCTGATTCTTAGCCGTCTGGACTCCTATAAGCAGCTGCTAGCAGAAATTTCCCAAATTCCCGACTGGCAAAAAAAGAGCGGTAAGCGCTAAGCATTTACTCCTTTTGGTCGATAAGTCTTTGTAGACAGACCTAGAAAGGAGTTCTGGAATGACAGATAAGTTGTTGGATTTCGTTGGCAAGCGCAAAGAAACTATTGAAAAGAAGCGTCGTAGCTTCGAGCGTTTAATGTTCCAAAATTTCTTGGGTGCCTACAGCGTGATCGATGATAATGGCTCCGTCTATCCAGTGAAGCTTGTCGATCTATCTAACGATGGCTGCCTGTTTCAAGTGCCGTGGGATGTACGCAAAGATAAGCAATTTGAATCAGGTACTGAGCTGACTCTACGCATGTATTTTACTAAACAATCTTTTGTTCCAGTGGTGGTGAAGCTTCGCCATAGCACAGAACATGTCGACGATAATGGCCAAACGTTCATGCATTATGGCTGTGAGTTCGATAAATCTCTTCCTGGCTTTGAGGTCATGGAGCACTTCATCAATTTTATGTATAAATTTGCTGAACACTCTAGTATTGATCGCAATGAGAACAAGGTTTATTTTCTATAAATAGCCCTTTCATGGTATTTAAAATGCCATGAAAATAGGAATCATTGGCTCTGGCCCAGAAGCGGCCGAAGCTGCTATTCGTTTTTGCGACATTGGTGCGGATGTTAGAGTCTTTGCCAGTAGTCCTTGGTTAAGTCGTTATCAAGCCATATCTAGTAATGAGGCGTACGCACAAGAGCTGATTGAAAAGCTTGATCAAGTCGACCTTAAGTTTTCACTCGTGAATGTTAAGCGCATTCACAAAGCACGAATTAAGCCCCACGACAGTAAGCCTAATGGCCGCACTCGCTTGAGTGATATGTTTCGTATCGTTGTGAGTGAAAATCCACAGCAGGGTGTTTTAAAGCAAGTTGATGAGAATAAAGAAGTTTTTCAAAAGCTTGGAGACGAGGTCTTAGCATCACTCCAGGAGCCGGTAGAAAGCTTTCATGATGTTGACCTTGTTGTGTGCTGCTTTGATGAACTAAACGTGCAACCCGGGCTTTCAACTTCCGGAGCACAGGCTTTAAACGAGTCTCGCGCAAGCAAGTTTATTATCGACTATAATAACTGGTGGAAAACCACACCAAAGTCAGGACATACGCTGATCGTCGGCGATGAGGAACAAGTTCTGAATTTCGCCGCCAAACTTGAAAACTCTATGAGTTATTTACATCTGCCACGAGAAGATAAGCCTAGTCGCGCTTTTGAAGTCGCTTTAAATAAATCACACTCAAAATGGAATGAGGATAAAGAACTCTTTCAAAAGAAGATGCATGAGTGGCGCGACTTAGAAGACTACGTCAAAGTAAAGGTTCCAAAGCCTATTGAGCCAAAAGCGCGCATTCACCAAATCAAAGATGCCTCAATCGTGGCGCTTGATCATTTGATTGATCGCGAGGGACTTTTTGTCTCTCTCGAGCAGCATATAGATGAAGACATCATGACAATCAATGTTGATCAAGTGATCAATGCGAGAACGCCAAATTGGGATTACGGTCGATTGCAGGGTCTAGCCATTGAAGCTTCACAGGGGCTAAAAACAATCAATGAGAGTGAACCTGGTTTTTACTGCTTTGAAAGTGGCAATGATAAAAAGATGAAACAACAGGTCGAGCATACACTTAAAGATATTATGAAGTGGTTTAGACCAGCGGGGGATCAATGAAATATCTCTTGCTCTTAACAATTCTTATATCTTGTACAAGTACAGAAGAAGAGTTTCAGAACTTCAAACGCAGAAATATTGGCGAGTACTTTAATGGTTCTGGGGTGGTTCAGTATTTTCTGCCCGATCTTCCTGCCTGGGCCGACACAGTTCCTTCTCAAAACTGTCGTAGAGAAAATAGTGTTCGCTTTTTCAACTTTGAAAAACTGCAATCGAGCTTTGGTCTAAGCTACACTCAGATGGTGCAGTTTCAGCTAGCATTTAATATTGCGAAACTCAAAGAAACAGGCAGTGAGCCGTTAACGCTGTCTTCTGAAGAGAGGCTCTTTTATTCCGTGTCAGAACAAATTCAAGCTGAAATCTTACCCTTTCGAATTCCCGATTTTAAAACAATACACCTTGTCGTTCTTGATCACTATATAGAAAAACAAAATACCGAGTCGCCTAAAACGCTTATAGCGAAGCAGAGCTTTGAAGCTGGCTTTCCTGTTTTTGTGTCACTTTGCTTCAATGACAAAACTGTGCGCAAATTTGTTGAAAGTCTTAAGTTTAAGGGAAAGTATGAAGTCCTTCCGTTATCGGTCTTCTCTCCCTTTGGAGCTGATTCAAAAGCACTCGCAGCTCCAAGTCTCTATTTAGAAAAATTCTTTGAAAAAAGTAAAAATATAAAAGTCTATCATCCAAAAGGAACTGATATTCCAGATCTTATTGGTGTTAAGACTAAAGCTAATTATTAGGAGGCTCTATGTTTGGAAAAAGTGTAAAAAAGAATGATCACAAAGAAGATCTAGCTAGAATTAATGCTAAGTTTGAGACGAACCTTGGCGAGTTCACGGTTGAACTCTTTGCAAAAGAATGTCCAGAAACAGTTTGGAACTTTGTAAACTTAGCAGAAGGTCGTCAAGAAACTCCGGAGAAAGAAGGTCCTTACTATGACGATCTTGTTTTTCACAGAGTGATCAAAGGCTTCATGATTCAAGGCGGTTGTCCTGAGGGTTCTGGTCGCGGCGGCCCAGGTTACCGTTTTGCTGATGAGTGTACACCAGATCTACGTCACTCGGCAGAGGGCATGCTCTCTATGGCCAACGCAGGCCCAGGCACTAATGGCTCTCAGTTCTTTATCACTCTTGCACCAACTCCACACCTTGACGGTCGCCACACTGTTTTTGGTCGCGTGACTGAAGGTATGGACGTGATAAAGAAGATTGGTTCAGTTAAAACTGGCGCTATGGATCGTCCAGTTGATGCTGTGACGATGGAAAAAGTTACAATTCTTCGTTAATGAAATGATGGAGCGCCTAGAAACTTTTTAGGCGCTCTAATCTTTTCGCTTCGTTTTTAACGAACCAGGAATCCTTAGAAAGTTCATCGTAAGCTTTCTTGAAAAACTCTTTAGCCTTCGCTTGGTCATTCTTTAAGAGATACAGTTCACCTACTTCCTCAAAATTATAACCATCTTGTGTCTCGGCCGTGGAAATCATGAGTTGAATATCAAGGGCTTCATCGACGCGATTTAATGAACGGAGTGCTCGGGCTACACTCCAGCGTGCAATTCTAATGTTTGATTCTGGAGCTTTTTGATTGATTCTGAAATCAAGTGCTTTTTGAAAAAGTTCAAGGGCTTTCGTGTATTCTTTCCTATCATGGAAGGTCCATCCGAGATTATTATAAAGTGAGCCTAGCCATTGTTTTGCTCTTTCTTCATTTGAGCTTTGTGCAAGCTCCATTGCCTTTAAATTCCACTCTAATTGCTTCTCGGGGTCAGTATAGGCAATCGCAACCATGTGGGCTGCATCGACAGCCAGACCATCAATTTTATTTTCTTTGGCGACTTCCCATGCTCTTAGGAAAAACTCGTTGGCTTTTTCTTTTTCATTGTTTGAGTTAAAGCAACGCCCGCGCTCGAGTAGATAACGAACTTCAACAATAGGAGATTTTTGAATCGATGGTTCTATTATGTCTAAAACCTCGTGAGCCAGATCAAACTTTCGCTCCAAGCTATAAGTCCTGGCGATTTGTGTTTTTAGCTGTAGTTTATCTATTTCACTCAATGATTCATCGTTCTCAATAGATAAAAAATAATCTCTGCTTTTTGGGACGTTGTTAAAATCCCATTGTTTTAAAAACAACGGGTAAGGATTGCTCATAGAAATCGATCCTTTGTCGCAAGAGAGGGTGATAAATAGAAGTAGTAAGCCTAACTTCAAGCTAGGTTACCTATCGCCATGTTATCAACCATCAGCTGTAAGAACTCGCGACCATTGAAGCGATTAATCCCAAGAGTAAACGTCACGCTGAGTTGATCCTGGCCTGTTTGTTGAGAGCGATAGATCTCTTCTGGGTGAACCACGCCCCACTTTGTAATATAATTAAAGCTGATGCCTTTAAGGTATTGACCACTTTCTGTTTTAAAATTCCAGCGAACGTGGACGTCTTTCAAGAGATCAAAACTTTCAAGTTTAAGACCACTGACTTTAAACACCGGTTTACTATTACCCATGCCAAACGGCTCAAGTAGATCGAGTGCTTTAACAAGCTCGTAACTAATCTCGTCGGGACTTATCTCAAGATCGTAGGTCTCACTGACGGTGCGCTCAAAAAGTGGACGTTCGGCCACGGCTTTAAGAAAGCGCTCTCTAAAAGCGCGAAAGTTTTTCTTTGGCATAGACAAGCCAGCAGCTGCTTTATGTCCACCAAAACGAGTAAAGAGGTCTTCACACTCTTTAAGACAGTCAAAAATATTAAGCACGCCAAAACTTCTAGCACTGGCTTTGATGACGCCTTCTTCTTCTGAATTAGTGAAAACAACGGCGGGGGCTTTAAACGTTTCCACAAGCTTTGAAGCGACAATTCCTATGACGCCTTCATGCCACTCGCCATCATAGACGACACTGGCAATATGCTCACCACCTGTGATGTCATTGATGACTTGTTGTCTGGCACCTTCAAAGACCTGTGCTTGAATCCACTTTCTTTCATTATTACAAACTTCGAGGTGATTGTAGTGAGAGTAAGCATCCTCTTCGTTGTCACAGGTTAGAAGTTGAAGAGCGCGCTCTGGGTGATCCAGTCGACCTTTTGAATTAATAAATGGGCCGACGTGAAAAGCGAGCTTTTCCGCAGGAATCAGTCCCGCTTCGCGTTCTTCTTTTGAAAAGAATGCCTTCACTCCCGGAAAAGTAGTCTGTGGGATTTGTTTTAAACCGTGGCGCACAAGCTTGATATTCATGGGCGTAAGTTTTGCTAAATCACAAATAGTACCAATCGCGACAAACTGAAGCAGCGGATAAAGAGTTTCAACTTTTTGTCCGCGAGCTAGCAGCAGTTCACGCACTTTCATACAAATGGCAAAAGCAACGGCGACGCCGGCCAGAGGACGAAGAGGTGAGTCAGCTGGTTCATCGCGGCGGTTTGGATTAACGACTGCATAGGCCGCTGGCATTTCTTCACGCGCATCTTTATGGTGATCGGTAATAATAAGATCGATACCAATTGATTTAGCGTGATCGGCCGCTTCATTATTTGTGATACCGCAATCAACCGTGATTAAAAGTTGAATACCAGATTCTTTAGCTTGATCGACTGAAGGTGGGTGTAAACCGTAGCCTTCTACGAAGCGGCTAGGCTGAATAAGCTGGGCCTTAACACCCATCATTTTAAAAAAATGGTCAAATAGAGCACAAGACGTTGTGCCGTCGACGTCGTAATCACCATAAATCCCGATGACTTCTTTATTATCGATAGCATCAATAATTCGAAGGGCCGCTTTTTCCATATCATGCATGGCCGTAAGATCGGGAAGCTCTTTGAGATTCCAAGACAGAAAATCATTGATTCCAGCGACGTCGAGACCACGCTTTTGCAATAGTCGAATGGCGACGGGATGGAGACTAGGTTTTGATTGAGTCGATTCGTGTGTGTTGGTTTGTGTGCTCATACTTAGACGCTAGCATGAGCTTAAAAGCCTGACGAGAATAGTAATCTTTGGCTTTGCGTTAAGTACTTAAAATCCTACCAAAGGACGTGAAAACCTTTGATTAAATCTTCTTCGTAAAGCTCATCTGTATTAGAAAACAGGTGCTTAAAATCGATCTTTTCTTTGGTGTGAATCTTTTCGAAATAATTACTGGGAAGGAAGGATTTGCGACATTTCTCGCATCGTTCAGGCTCTTGTTGAGTTTCAATAACATGACCGCACATATGGCATTTCTTAAACATGATTTTCGGCATGGCCTTCTCCTATGAACGTTGCATTCGCAACAGTTACACATCTTTTTCGGAAGAAGGCGTAGGATATTTAGGAAAATTTTGCCTTAAAAAACGAAGTAACCGGGTGCCATACTCGGTTGTACTGCCGAGGGCATACGACCGGAATTCATATCAGCAGTATTGCTCGCAAAAAGACTATAGTGATCATTTTGCATCGGATTTTGAGTCATAAAATCAGAGCCTGAGCCATAAACATTGCTGTAGCTGCCATAGTAATTATTGGTTACCGAGGGCGTATACTCTTGGCGATACATTTTGTTCAGAAGCTGAGCTTGTTGCATATGCATCATCTGAAAATTTGGATCAAACAATGAAGACTGCTGCATATAGGGATTATGTTGTGGCTGAAGCATGGCTTGAAATGAAAACTGATACATCGCCATCATCATTTGCTGCTGTTGCATTTGCTGTCTAGCGAGTTGAGTTTCATAATCCTCTTTCATGCTATCCATCATGCGAGTGATTTCATTGCGCTCTTCTTCAATCTTGAGGATGTCTTTCTTAAGTAGGGCAATTGAATTTTCATTATCGCATTTAATGCGAGTGAGTTCCTCTTCTTTTGCTACGATCTCAGCTTGTGCTTCCTCTAATTTAGTATTGGAATCAGCAAGTTCACTTTCTTTCAGTTCGAGTTCTCTGGTTAGACTTGCAATATCATTTGAAAGATCAGCGGCGATTGAGCGCTCAGCTTCTAGCAATGCAAGGGCTTCTTGTTTTTCAGCTTCAGTTGCATCATTGCTAGCTATTAAAGCATCAATCTCTTCTTTCATTTGAACACGTTCGGCTTCGAAATCAACTTTAAGTTGCTCTAGTTCACCCTGAGTTCTAGCGTGTGAAGCGGTCAGTTCTTTTAGTTCTTTTTTAAGCTCAGCAATTTCATCGAGTGAGCCATCATTGCGACTAATAAGTCTTTCAATTTCTTGTTTTTGAGAAGCGATCGTCTCGACATCGGACTGTAGTCTGCGATATTCGGTGCGAACTTCTTCAATTCTTTCTGTGCGCTTGTAAATAATAAGTGGGCCAAAAACAAAAAGTTGGTGGCGTGGTTTTTCGGTACGAATAATACTGGCGGGCTGATCGCCACTGGCCGGTGCTCTTCCGTCTACGATTAGGCTCATGGGTGCAAAGCTTACAAAGCTTAAGCAAAGAGCAAATCCAAGTAGTGGTTGTAGTTTCTTCATAACCGTCTCCAGTCTTTAGTGACCTAATTTGTATATACGGTTAATAAAGCAAGCCCCGTGCCATAAAACACGGGGCTAAGTTACTTAAATTAGATTGCTTTGCTGTCTAGTAAATAGACAGTGTTAGAAAGCTAGCGTTTCAACTGGCACTGAAGTGCGCTCAAAAGTAGGAATCATCACGTTTGCCGCTGGTACGTGAGCCTGCTGTTGTTGTTGAACTGGGGCTGCCATTTGTACTTGAGAAGGCTCTCTTTGGCCCATTGGCATTCTCGGCATGGCCAAATTATAGGCATTAAACGATGTTGGTCCGTAGAAGTTATTCTGTGTGAAGCCTGGAAAGCCTCCTCCCATACCAAACATTGAACTTTGTTGACCCATGCCCATAAAGTTATTCATGCCACCAGATAGAAAGCTAAATGGATTCATCATTGTGGCAAAAGGATTAGGCATTTGTGCCCATGGCATCTGAAAGTCTGGTGAGTAGATATCTTCACCTTGTGCAACCACAGAGCTGCTTGAGCTAGAAGAAATGAGCTTTGAGAGCTCTTCTAATTTGCCTGAAAGTTCATCTTTAAGTGCACTAAGGCTTTCTTTTTGCTGGCAAAGCATGGCCTCAAGAGCGCCCATCTTTTGATCGCGAGCAGCTGCTTCGCTGTCTCTTGCTTCAACGATCAAAGATTCAATTTTTTGTTTATTAAATGAGGCGAGGTGAGCTAGACGTTGTTCACTTAGATTGGCCATAGCTTCATCAATGGCCGATCTATCAAATTCAGCCACTTGTGCCGCTAAGAAGTTTTCGACATTCTTTTTAAACAATTCATCTGATTCCATTGCATCCTTTAAGTCTTGCTGATGCTTGGCCTTAATTTCTTTTAACTCAGCAACTTTGCCACTCTCACTGGCTTTTTGAAGTTGCTCCTCAGCCTTGGCGATACCGGCTTTAGCGGCTTCGTTTTGCTTATTAATCTCTTCGACAATATTTTCTGCCGTTAGCTCAACCTGTGATTGGACCTGAGCGATAGTTCTATCGGCATGATCTGGTTGAATAAAGTTAAGTGAAATTTGGGCACTATAAATACCTGCAAGTGCAGTTGCTGCAAAAGCGTAATGCTTAAATGAAAAGGCCATGGGATCCTCCCGGATTCGCAAAATAAAATAATTCATTTAAGTTCATTACAAGTTTTGTGCCACAAGATAAGTGGTCGAGATTGGGCTACAGGCAAAAAAAAAGCCGTCGAAAGTTTCGACGGCCGTTAGAAAAGAAGAATTTTTTAAATGATTACTGAACTTGCTCTAAGTTGTTCATCATTTGATTGAAAGCTTGCTGAGTGCGCTTAGTGAGTTCGATTTCGTTTTTTAGACGAAGAGTTTCGATTTGCTTTCTTACGAGGGCTTCGTTTTGCTTTTCAAGCTTGGCGCGAATTTGCTTTAGACGATCAGACTGTGAAGGCTGGCTGAAGTTTCCAGAAACATCAATTGCCTCATCCATGTCGATATTTGTATCGGCGTTAACTGTAGTGGCGAAGGCCAGGGCAATAGCAAAAGCGATAGCAGCAAAAGTCTTCATACGTACCTCGTGAGATCAACTAGATTTAACGCTCAATATTTAACGCACGGAAATACAAACGTCAATAAAGACCCCTGAGAGATCAGGGGCCCCATGTGATTACTTAGTGTTAAGCTTCATTTGTAGATTGGTATCGAGGGCCGCTAGGAAGTCCTCAGTGGTTAGCCAATGAGAATCATTCATCTCTTTGCCATGGATACAAAGGGCCAAGTCCTTGGTCATTTTGCCTGACTCTACCGTTTCCACACAAACTTCTTCTAAAGACGTACAGAACTTAGCGAGATCAGCGTTGCCATCAACTTTCGCTCTATGTGCTAGACCTCTAGTCCAAGCAAAGATTGAAGCGATTGGATTAGTTGAAGTCTTCTTACCTTGCTGGTGTTGGCGAAAGTGACGAGTCACTGTGCCGTGAGCAGCTTCGGCTTCAACAGTCTTGCCATCAGCAGTCATCAGTACTGAAGTCATAAGACCAAGTGATCCAAAACCTTGAGCAACAGTGTCCGACTGAACGTCGCCGTCGTAGTTTTTACAAGCCCAAAGGAAATTACCATTCCATTTAAGAGCAGCAGCAACCATGTCATCGATAAGACGGTGCTCGTAAGAGATGCCAAGACTTTCGAACTTTTTCTTATAATCAGTCTCATAGATATTTTGGAAAATATCTTTGAAGCGACCATCATATTTTTTAAGAATAGTATTTTTAGTTGAAAGGTAGAGAGGCCATTTCTTGTTCATCGCCATATTAAAACAGCTATGAGCGAAGTCAGTGATGCTCTCGTCAGTGTTATACATTCCCATAGCGACGCCGTCGCCTTTGAAGTCGAAGATCTCATGAACTTCTGGTGATCCACCTTCAGGAGTGTATGTAATAGTAAGCTTACCTTTGCCCTTAGTAACAAAATCAACAGCTTTATACTGGTCACCAAAAGCGTGACGGCCAATCATGATTGGCTTTGTCCAATTGGGAACTAGGCGAGGAACGTTCTCACAAATGATTGGTTCACGAAAAACCGTACCACCAAGAATATTTCTGATCGTTCCATTAGGTGAACGCCACATTTTCTTAAGCTTGAATTCTGTTACGCGATCTTCATCTGGAGTGATAGTGGCACACTTAATACCTACGCCGTGTTTCTTGATGGCATTGGCGGCATCGACTGTGACTTGGTCGTCAGTCTTATCACGATACTCCATCCCAAGATCGAAGTACTCAATATTGACGTCGACGTAAGGGAGAATGAGTTTATCTTTAATAAATTTCCAAATGATGCGAGTCATTTCATCGCCGTCGAGCTCAACGACGGTACCTTGTACCTTGATCTTTTGCATGGTGACCTTCCTTCTAGACATTAGCGTGGTTAAGACGGCGTAATCATAGCTAATGGAAGGGAATGCGTCGAGAAGCGGTGCTTTTGTCGCTTACGGGAGGAGCAGCGAGTCGAAAAAGGCTTCAATACCAGGGATAAGTGCTCGAAGCTCAGCGCGAGATTCTTCACTCCCGTACCAGCGGGCGTATAACTCAGCGAAATGCTCCTCAGGATTTTCTTTATGATAAGGCACTAGAAATGCTCCATAGATTTGTAGCCAAGGAGAGTCCTTGGATAACTCAACAAATGTTGGAGAGGGTGAAATATCAAAAAGAGCATTATCGTAAGTATTAAAAAATTGATCGAGCACGTGTCCAAACTCATGAATGACCAGATTTTTACTACCATGATTGGCGTACAAACTTTTGATATTGATAACTGTTGGTGCAGATCTCGACGTGGCTGCAGCCCCAGGGACGGGAGTCCAATCAGTGGCGTGACCTCTTGGTCCATTGGGAAGGCTTTGAATAAATGGATGTTGAGTAATACTTCCGGCGACCAAGTGGGTTTCAAGTCCACGTCTTTTGACTAATTTTCGATGCTGATAAGGAACCTTGCAGAGTTCAAAGAAAAACTCTGCCATAAGGCGCTCATACTCTTGTGTTGCTAAGGTTTGCATCGACTCGTGTTCGACTACACGATGATCTTTTTTTAGTTCATGAATTTGTGCTTCATTTAGAAGCGATTGCGGCCCTTCTATATGGCGACAAGCATCTCTAAAGAAGCTGGCGTTAGCGGTTTGATTAAAAACAAAAGCAATGAAAATAATTGTTAAGTTTCTCATCTAGGAAACTTATAAAGACGGTATCGCTTTGGGAAAGCCAGTGAAAATTTTACTAAAATCTAGGCTATATGGCTGTTAATCTGCCTTAAAACGCTTCTAAACTCGTCTTGCCACGGAGCGACAACGGCGGGCGACTCTCGATTAATAATGTTTAAAACGTCTTGTTCAAGCTCTCGTCCACTACTTCTAAGCACGATGACTGGAATTCCAGACGAGCTTTTACAGGCCCTGATGAGTCCGATCGTCTCGTGAGCCGCCATGTCTTCCATATCATCGATAATAAGCACCAAATTATAATGATTCTTTTCGATGAGGTGAATGCTGTGAAAACCACCTGTCGCAATATCGATCGTATAGCCTTGCATACGCAGGCGCGAACTCAGGGCCATTTTGCGTTGCTGGTTATCATCGACAATGAGGATGGACTGACGTTTTGAGGGTACCATTATGGCTTAATTATAATAGGTGATTTCATATGAACCTAATCGGGGAGTTAGCGAGCGGCTTAATGATAATTGGTGACAAATTTTTG
>PBCC01000051.1 GCA_002716825.1 Halobacteriovorax sp.
TATAACAGCGTAGGGCGCACAGTTGTTGGCCTTCAGGAGTTGTCCCCGTTTTGACTTTAAAACACGTCGGAATATTTTCTTTACGACACCATTCTTTAGCCACGCAAGCTTGACCTGGCGACTTGCCACAAAGAACTTGTTGATCTTCAGAGTTTACGTGAACCGAGCAAGTATTGGTGCTTTGATTACAACAAAACGATGCACACTCATAATCTGACGAACAAACCTGGCCTGTCGCAAGGTTACCGATCACATCAACTTCTTCAATACATTGAGACACAATCTCTTTAGACCAACATCTTGAGTTAAAGCAACACTCATCGCCACCACAAGCGCTAGAGTTCGTACAAGAATTTAGTGAAGAATAGAGAACTTCTCTACCATCAAAGTTCTTTGTACTGGCACGGCTAAGCTGAAGCTTAACTTTGGTACTTGTATTGAGAACGATGTCCTGACCACTCTTATCTGTTGCAATAATCTCAATAGTAGCGCCGACATTACATGAAGCAATCGTCTCATTGGCAAAGGCATCGTAAGTGGAGACACGCTTATTACATCCATCCATCCAATCAGTGTCTCCGGCCGCAACCAGACCACCATTAACTAAAGTTCGTGGTTCAAATGGAAGAGCTGAAGAAAAATGCTCCACGCCACCTTGCAGACTCATTTGAGTTGCGCGCGGAAAAAGGAAACTATTATAGCCCTGGGCTGCCACACCAGGTGTAAAGCTGGTTTGAAAAATACCCTTCGCTTTTGTTGTCGAATTCACGGCAGAAAAAAGAGCATCTCCGGAGATATGCCAGGTCGATTGAGCTAAGACTCTAAACGGTCCTTCATAGCGATGATTTGTCACAATGGTATCGCCATAAACCACACCACCAAGAACTGGTGTAATACCAAGCACTGAAGAAAGATTGGCCGGATCATTATTATCAGGCAGACAACGTTTCATTTTTTCAGTTTGTGAATTAGCAGCGTATCCCCCACCTAGAACATCAATTTGTGGCTCTTTGGGATTGATACGAATATTAGTTGTGTTATTAACCAATCCACCATCGAGAACTTTTGCATAAGCATACAAACAGGTCTCGCCAGCAGCGTCACAGGCGGTATTAGATGCTGTGGCAGCAAAGGTAGGATCATGCTCGAGTTTTAGACCTCGACAATA
Source organism: Halobacteriovorax sp. (assembly GCA_002716825.1). Lineage (GTDB taxonomy): Bacteria > Bdellovibrionota > Bacteriovoracia > Bacteriovoracales > Bacteriovoracaceae > UBA4207. The sequence continues at coordinate 1,169 of PBCC01000051.1, forward strand.
CAGTCCACCGTCGAGGGGGTCTTGTACAGGCTCTTTGGTTTCGGCGAGATTACCGTCATCGTAATAATTATTGTAATCATAAAGATCATAAATTAAGCGGATATTTTCAAATGGTCGTGAGCTTAAATTTAAGGCCAAAACTTCGATATCAGTTTGTGGCGTAATCCCCTCTCCGCGAACAATCACGGCCGGGACGGTAACCGGCTCCATTTCTCTACCAAACTTAAAACGTACTTTAATCAAGCGGTTTGAAAGTGAGGTGACATTAAGTCCTGAAAGATAAAGGTAACCGTTATAGTTTTTAGGAATTGTTACTTTCGTTTTATAATTTCCAGTCTCAGGATCAATGATATGGCGAAGTTCAACTTTGCCACTATCTGTAATGGTATCAAGTAAGCTGCTATCGAGTGTGCCATCACCGGGGCCGGCGCCAGAACCACCACCACCGTTACCACCATCGCCACCTGTATTAATCGATCCACCTGAGAGACCTTTTCTGGAAGCGCGCGGTGATTCAGGCATACAGCTTGTCAAAAGCAAGCTAGCAAAAACGAGAATGGTAGTAAGTTTAAACATCTTCATCCATATGCCTTATCGGAAAAAGAGCCTAACTTCTTAGAAGTTAAGAGCTTCTTCTATTATGACCGGCAAATATGGAGTAGCGCAGTGGAATCTGAGAAGCAAGGCCATAAACCAATAAAAACGAACACTTAGAGACAATTCAAGGCTTAGCTCCAACGACATCTAAGGAATTGATTGCCAAAAGTATGGGCCAAAGAGAGTCAACTACTCGTCTATTTGCTCAAAAGTACCGCGCTCACGGTTTTTACGTACACCAGGAACCTTGAAGATGCGCCCGTGAAACGAAAGATAGATGCCCGGTGCAAGTAGCTTGGACGAGCAAAGCGCCTCTGTCACATTTTGAAGCGCATCGGAATCTTCAAAACCAAGTGGCTTCATGGCGCCGGTAAAAACAATAGGAACAGGAGTTGATTTAAACTCTTCAAAACAACGCTGGGCCGAAACCGCCATGGTATCAGTTCCGTGAAGAACCACGATGGGGGCATTCTTTTCAAACTGCGATTTAATAAAGTGCATCAGTAGCGCACGATCATCATCCGTCATAAAGAGTGAGTCTTTGCTCATGACAGAGAAAACCTGCAAATTTGTATAAGGCAGACGAAGACGCGACATAATACGCGCTTTAATAATAGATTCGCGATTGGCCAATGACCCGTCGGATTCATCATAAGTTTTTTCGATCGTGCCACCGGTGGTGATTACGACAATATCTTGCATACGATTATTACTCATGCGCGGCATCCTAGCGCAATTTTGTGACCTTGACACTGGCTATTTCGCGCCCATCTTATAGGAGCACTGCAGCTAAAAGGAGTCTATTGTGAGTGAACGTACTGGTAATATTTCGGTTCAAACCGCCGACATCTTTCCCATCATTAAAAAATGGCTATATTCAGAGCACGATATCTTTTTGCGTGAGCTGGTCGCCAACGCCACTGACGCTATTACAAAACGCGCGACCCACGCCAGATTAGAAAACAAAGAAATGCCGGCCGGTGAAATTACTGTCACGGTAGACCCAAAGGCCAAAACTCTCACCATTGCTGATAATGGTATTGGTATGAGTGAAGCCGAAGTCGAAAAGTATTTGGCCCAACTGGCTTTTTCTGGCGCCGAAGAATTCGTTAAGAATATGAAAGATCAAGGTGCTGATTCTGGTAAGGATATTATCGGTAAATTCGGATTGGGCTTTTACTCTGCTTTTATGGTGGCGACAAAGGTTGAAGTTGAAACTCTTTCAATGAAAGATGGCTCAACTCCTACCAAATGGACTTGCCTAGGTGACCCGACTTATACATTTGAAGCTTCATCGAAAAAAGATGTTGGTACAAGTATTACACTTCATTTAGCTGATGATTCTCAGGAGTTCTTGGGTAAATTTAAAGTCAATGAAACACTTAGAAAGTTTTGTGATTTCATGCCCTACCCAATCTCTGTCAAAGAAGTCACCGAAAAAGACGAAGACAATGTAACGGTAATCAATGATACACAGCCGCTTTGGCGTCGCGATCCAAGTGAACTTAAAGACGAAGACTACCTTGGCTTCTTTAAGAAAATGTTCCCAATGGATAAGGAACCACTCTTTTGGATTCACTTAAAAGTTGATCACCCATTCACCCTAGAAGGGATTCTTTACTTCCCTAAGTTCAACCCGATGCGCCCGATGAATGAGCGCAGTATCCGCCTCTATGCTAAGCAAGTATTTGTCTCTGATGATGTGAAGAACGTCATCCCTGACTTCTTGTCTCTTCTCAAAGGGGCAATTGATTCGAGTGATATTCCACTCAACGTTTCAAGATCATCTCTACAAGGCGATCCTAACGTTACTCGTATCAGTAATTACGTCACTAAAAAGGTGGCTGAAGCGCTTAAGAAACTTTATAAAAATGATCGCACCAAGTACGAAGCTATTTGGGATGATATTGGCATGTTCATCAAATACGGTTGTATTTCTGATCCAAAATTTGATGAGGCCATGCGCTCCATGGTGTTGTTTAAAAACTCTGAAAAGAAACACGTGACGCTTGAAGAATACCGCGCAAGCTTTCCAGAGCAAATGAAAGAGAAACTTGGCGATAAGATCGTTTACTTCGAAAAAGATAAAGGAGATCGCTCGCTTCGAACACAGCTGCTCATGCAAGGTATTCACACAATTGAAACAGATGATCATATTGATCCACACTTCATGCAGCATGCTGAAACGAAAAAATTGGGCGATCGCGGCTTTGAATTCGTAGCTTCTGACGCCGTTGTCTCCGACCTTTTAGGAAGTGAAGCCACTGGCCCAGAAGATATCAAGGTCAAAGAAATCTTTGAGAAGGTTTTGAATGCCAACGCGAATGAGACAGATAAGCAGGAAGTTGAAATTCAAAAGCTTAAATCCGAGGGTTCACCCGCCTGGTTTAAAGTTGATGAACAAATGAAACGATTTAGCAAAATGGCCCAGAGTATGGGGAACGATCATACCTTCCCGCTGAAAAAGACTCTGGTGATCAATCCGGCCAATCCACTGATACAAAATGCACTCAGACTACATGAGCGCGGAGATCGTGAAGAATTGGTGGAAAAAATCTGTCGCCATGTTGAAGATTTGGCATGCATCTCTTCGGAAGGTCTCAAGAATGATGAGCGCGATCTGTTTGTCACACGTTCGCAATCGTTAATTCAAGAACTTACTAATATGGCACTTTAAGTTGCCGCTTTAAAGCCTATCAAGCATTGGGCCCTCATTGATTATTCATCAGTTAGGGCCCCATTAGATCTCAATAAACATTCCTGATAAAATGTGATGAAACCTTCATCATTATCACTAGCCGGGATGTACTTATGCAAGACTCAGATTTAAAAGCCCAATACCTAGAGCTTTTGCAAAGTGCCTATCTTGAATGCGTCCACGAGTTTGGAAAGTTCTTAGATGTCGAAATTTACCAGGATCAAATCAAGGGTATACGAGTGCGGGCACAGTCTCACGGCATTGAGCCTGAGGCCTTTGATGAGTGGGCCCATGAAACCTTGCAAGGGAGCTACAAGCCACAACGTACTTGGCGCAAAGTAAGCTAGCCTACCTTGCGCCAAGAACATAAAGCTTATTTTCTGGGGGAAAGAAGCTTACATCGCTGCTGCGTTATCGTTTCTATTTGGCATGCGCACTACGTTTGAGTTTACGATCTCAAGCCCATGGGTATGAGAGCGTTTTGAGTAAGGGATATGCCCCTCTTCCCTTTCTTGTGCTTCTTTGCAATCGATACAATGAGTGGCCGTAGGACGGGCCTCAAGTCTCGTTTCATCAATCTCACAGCCACATTCTGCACAATCACCAAACGTTCCATTTTCAATACGGTGAAGTGCTTCATCAATTTTTTTCATATAGAAGCGGTTTCTTCCTTGAAGCTTTAGCAGCAACTCGCGGTCGCGCTCACGGCTTGAAAGATCGACATCATCGCCACCCTTACTTGACCAGACTAACTCTCCACCGACTTCAATGGCGTTGGCCGCATGATGGTTCTTAATACTGTTGAACAAGTTTTTGAATGTTTCTAATTGAGTCTTTTCCATGATTCCTCCAATTAACTTTCGGCTCCTGCCAAAATTTGTTTTCCTTTCGGGTCTTGGTGACTCTCATCCTAAAAGTCAGTTTGGACATCCTGTCCTCACCCCCAAATCCGTGGAGGCGTCCGATGCCAATACATAAAGCCAGAATCGTGCCAAGTTTTTGGATCGTAAAAACAGTGAGTTATAGATAGGATGGAGTCAGCACTTTGACCCTGGATGGACAAAATGCCCCTGAATCAAAGAATGCTTATTTGAGCGAGTGGTGCAAAAAGGTAACTTTGAAAGAATGATCGAGTGAAGTGAAAACACTAACCTTTAATGTTTCAAAGCTTTGGTCTTCAAATGACTGACAGCGAGTATAAAAGGACTGGCCAACCAGGGTTGAAAAATCAGCAATCGCGGCAGCATAAGGTAGCTCATCATCTGGAAAGACAACTTGATAAGCTTCGATCATCGCTTCAAAAGCATCAACAACGACGTCAGCAACGACTTCCTCACATACGTCAGGAGCGATCAATTGTGCAGATTCACGAACTTCATAAGAAACTGGAAGATCGTAACGCGCAGCCTCAACAGCAGAGATAACTTCGAACAGGGCCCGAGACTTGTTTGTCATTCCTCTTTCCGAGGCTTGTGCAGTGACAAGCGTCAGAAGATTCAATGCGATAATGATGGAAAGACAAATTTTCATTTCAGACCCTGTTCGTAATGGCTATTGTTTATCGTAATACTCGGACTTCGTTAAATATCTAGATGGTATGAATCCTATCTAATTTTTAAAAATCAATCGAAGCGATTAAAAACGATATTGATATTTTCAAGCATGTCGACTGACACTAAGAAATAGCCATAGGCTTTCTCAACATAATAAACCCTTGAAAGTGCTACGCCTGGAACTACATCCTGACAGTTGGCACTTTGATTCGTATGCCAGGCTTTGGCATCCATGCCGCAGCTAAGCTTTGCTTCAAGCGCTGCTACTGCGGCGCGAGCAAAATTGATGCTCCCTCTTTCAAGCTCTAGGTCGACATCTTCTTCCGCCAGTTGATAGGCAAATGAATCGCGCGAGTAGTTTTGAGTTAAAGACTCATAGCAATCGGCAAAGCTGTTAAGAGAGAGAGTAAGAAGGAATGTTGCGATAAAAAGTTTCATGACCAGCTTGTACGCTAGTTACTGAGCTTAGGGCCAATAGGGAATTGAAATCTTACCCATACAAGAATTAGATAAAGAAGAAACGATCTATCTTCTAGACCATTGGCTCGTCAGTGCGCGAGAGAACAATCTCTCCTTTATCAATCTTAGCTCGAACCACGCTCATCACTGCTTCTTGTGCCTCTAGCACTTTTTCAAGTGGCCTGACGGGACCCAAAAGCACTTCATCCAGCTCAATTCGCATACTCTTAGGCAATGTGGCATAAAAGTGCGCTCGAAGCTCCTTCGAGGCAACCCTTAGACCTAAGGCTAAGTCAGAGATCTTGATCTCTCTAAGCAGTTCTTGCAGTTGTTTGACTGAAATGTGGATAAGATCTTCAAAAGTAACCATGGCCTCTTTGAGCGCTTCGGCCATCGAAGGATCTCGCTTGATGATATCGGCCAGGACTCTCTCTCGATCTTTTGGATCAAGCCCTGCTAACATTTTGGCCGCGGCCTCTACTCCTCCAGAAAACTTAGCCACGATAGATTAAGCCGCAAACATGCGACTTACTCCTTCCATAATTTGAACGAATTGACCTTGGTTATATTGTGCTTTGAGTTCTTCAACGATCTGATTCTTCGCTGAGTAATCAAACTCCCGCTCGACCAGCTTTTTAATAAATTGTGAACTCACGATATGGAGAGCGGGAAGTCGACCAATGCCACTAGAGTCGATTCCTCGCGGAAAGCCTGAACGTTCAGGGTTTTCAAAAGCTTGCTCGACAATTTCAATCACTTCTTTTGAAAAAGTATTAGCGCGTCTTAACTTTTCGGCCATCTCTATTGGTAGCATTTTAAGTAAATGAAGCTGAGTCCCCTCATCGAAAATCTCAAAATGCTTCTGCTCCCAATTAAGCTGAGTCAACATGGCGCCAAGAGAAACTTTTTCTTTAATTTCTTGGTTGCCCCAATTAAAGGCATCAACCAAACAGGCTGACATCGAGCCCGATAATAAAGCCCTCATAAAATGAGGATGCAGATCATTTCTAAGATTCCTTAGGAGCTCAACCAGATTAGGTGTCTCTCTCACCGCTTTCATCGACCTACGATTAATTTCTTCGGCCAAAATGAGACTGCGCTCAGAAAAGCCCAACTGGGTGAAAGCTGTTTTCATAAACTCATAACAAGTACTAATTGAGCATACTTCGCTCATAATCTCTTGTGGAGTAAGCGCTCCACTTCCGATCTTTTCTTGTTCAAGGATTTTTTTAACATCTCTCATGAAGGCCATCATATCTTCGTCGCGCAAATAGATATGAGTAATGGCCTTGTCTTCTAGCTTTTGAAGTCGATCAGCAATTGAGGCTTCATCGTAATCAATCACAACTCTTTTTGAGTCATTAAGGTCGAGACAGATGGGGTAATTAAAAAGCTCAATAAACTGCAGCACCATCTTCAGAGGTGTCTGAATCCATCTAGCCCCATCATGTTCAATATTTTTAGACATACACCCTTTGGTTACTACTACATCTATTATGGCGCCTAATCGGCATAACCCTTCGAGTTTTTATGTAAATATTTGCAAATATAATCACTTACAGCATCTTCGAGTGTCATAAACTTAAAGCTAGGAATAAGTTCATAAAATTTATTCATCTTGGCTTTTGTAAAGTATTGGTATTGCCCTCTAATGGCTTCGGGCATATCAATAAACTCAATCGAGGATGGCTTATTTAGTGCCTTAAACGATGCCTCTACTAAGTCTTTAAATGAACGCTCTTGCCCCGTCCCCATATTGTAAATTCCATTATTCGAAGAGTTAACAGACTCAAGCTTCCACATAGAAAGCATGGCACGAACAACATCTACAACGTACACGAAATCACGAAGCTGTTCACCATGGGCAAAGCCTTCTTTGTGAGACTTAAATAACTTTACTGAGCCTTTAGAGTTAATTTGTTCATAGGCTTTATTCACAAGTGATCGCATATCACCCTTGTGTGACTCATTTGGACCAAAGACATTAAAAAATTTTAAGCCAAACCATCGCGGTGGCGTCTCTGTTTGCTTGAGCGCCCACTGGTCAAAGACTTGCTTGCTCCAGCCATAGGCATTCATAGGTCGTAACTGATTAATTTTTGAATGGTCATCATCATAGCCTAGTTCACCTTCGCCATAAGTGGCGGCGGAGCTGGCATAAATAAATGGCACTTTTGCTTGAGTGGCCCACTGAAACAGAGCCTTAGAAAATTCCACATTATTTGACATTAAATAGTCGACATTTGTTTCTGTCGTAGACGAGCAAGCTCCCATATGGAAAATCGCTTCGACCTCAGACAGGTCTTCAATCACTCCAGGTTCAAATAAATCATCGGCGTGAATATACTCACTAAAAACGACGCCGCGAAGATTCTTCCACTTATGCCCGTCGCGCAGGCGATCGACTAGAATCAAGTTTTCATAGCCGGCCTTGTTGAGCTCGGCCGCTAAAACGCTACCAATAAACCCTGCGGCGCCAGTGACTATAATCATTTCATTCTCCTAAGCGGTATCAATATAACTTTTTCATTATCAAAGCGACTTGCTCTAAAAGAGCCGAATATTCCAAGAACTAAAAGTAGCATCTTAGTGCCATCGAGTTTCACATAGAGCCCGTGATAGAACTGATGCTTTTGATTAGCTTTTTCGTATTGAGCTGAGCCCTCTCGTACTGAGAACTTTTCAAGGTTAAGCTCTGTAATTTTGGGGGTAAGATAGAATTTTCCCATCAAAGCAAAACCTAATAGCGAGCTGCCTAGTAAAAATAAAAAAGCAGACCTTCTGGTTCTAAACTTCTTAAAAACTAAACCAGCACAAAAGAATAAGATAGTCGCAACAACCACTTCAAATGAGCCGAGTTTAGAAAAAAGACCCATGCCAAGATTAGCCGCCTCGACACGATTTGATAGCGAGGTAAAAACAGCTGGCACTACAACAAAGTCGTTAAAAGCAATAATGCCAAACCAGGCAGCGATAAGGCTTAAGACAATTTTTCTAAGAATACTAAGCTTCACCGTTTTCTCTCTTGTGTCGACGCTCTAGCCAAGGATGCACTATAAGGGCGACACCCCAAAGACCGATTTCAAATAAGCAAACGAGTGGAATCCACATTGAGATCATGGTGTACGGATCTGGCGGCGTGATCACGGCCGATAAAATGGCAAATCCTACATAGATATATCTTCGCTTATGTCTCAGTGAATATTTCGTCACTAAACCCATAAACCCCAAAATAAGTAAGATATTGGGAAGCTGAAACACAAGTCCAAGTAGAACCAGGATCTTACTGGTCGTTACAAGATATTCTTTCAATGAAATCGTCGCAGCTACATCTTGCACACCAAATTGCATGAGAACTTGAAACGTGAGTGGGAACACAATGAAATATCCAAAGGCCACACCAGCGCTAAAGAGCAAAAAACCTAAAGCGATAAAGGGACGGATAATCTTTACTTCACTCTCGTAAAGACCAGGTTTGATGAAGCGCCAAACTTCTATAAACCAAAGCGGTGCTGAAATAAGAACTGAGGACCAGAAGGCGACCTGTAACTGTGACAAAATTTTATCGAATATTCCAAGGTAAACGATTTGGCCAAGCTTCTGATCTTGAAGGGTTTCTCTGAGTGGAGCCAAGAGTAGCTCGGACAAAACATCACCAAAGTGGTATGATACAAAAAAAGTGAGAATGAGAATGATAAAAACTCGAAAGGCGGTTTTCCTAAGCTCTTCGAGATGTTCTGAGATGGTCATTTCCTTCACGGGCAGTACCTGACTAATTAACTCTCGCCAACAATTCTGACGATAAGTGAGTATAATGAAACATCAAAATTATATGAGATTAATTACTCTTTGCACACTTCTACTGTCTCAAAACGCAATCGCTACCGATTTTGAGCCCGGTGCTTTGCTGCGTTGTTTGGCCAAGGAAGAAGCAAGCCTGCACAAGTCGAAGCGTAGCGGGCCTCAGTATAAGCTCAATCAGCTCTTCTTTAATGAGTGGGCCGGCAATCCTAGTCTTGAATTAAAGTCTGATAGCTATAAAAGAGTATGCGAGGACAAGGCTCATTCTGCCTCAGTTCAGCTGCTCAGAGAGTTTATGCTCGGCGGAAAAAGTATTTTTAGATCGATTAAGTCACTTAATGATGACGCTATGGCGGAGATGAGAAGAATTACTCTCGATGAACTTCGTCGCCAAATGCCACAAGTTTTTTTTACTTATATTGCGGATCTAGAAACCTTTGCGCCCACTGCTCATTGTCTCGAGCAAAAAATAGCACCACTTAAACCACTGCGAGAAAAATATCGCTACGTCGAGAGTGAAATCTCGCAAGAGTTTCTTGATAATCATAAAAAAGAATGGCGAGAGATTTTCGATGGTCTTGAAAAATGGCAACAATACTTCAAAGAGTGTGATGCTGAATTAAAGCGCAAAAACTTAAAAGTAAAATCCTAAGCAACACGTTCTACAGCGAGTTTAATCTTCGCTTCTACTCTAAGCTGATTAAAGAAGTCTAAGACTTGAGCGTTGTCCTGATCATTCCAACTGGCATAAAGCGTATAATCTTTAATCCCTTTAAGGCTTAACTCTATTGTACTTAAATGCTGTTGCTTCCACTTATTAAAAGTCTGATCAACACGTAAAAGCAGATCAAGTGGGTTCATACCTTTTGGAGCGGTTTTTCCCGCAGTCACAACTGCATTTTCATCACAATACTGTTGCACTAATTGCTGAACTTGCGCCTTACAGCTGGTACAGCCTGCACATACTCGAGTCGATTTTCGAAGCTCAAGTAAGTCGATCTCATGATGATCTTTAATACGAGTTACAATTTGAGAGCGAGTGACATTAAAGCAGCGACAAACTAAATCATTAGGAAAAGCGGTTTGTTGCCAATAGCCCAACAACCTACCCAATTGCCAATACACCAACTGAGCATAACCACCTAGTGAAGAAACTTTTTCAAATGCCTCCAATAAGGTTGCACCCATGATGAGTTGACCAATCTTTTCTAACTCCAAAGATGGGCCAGCCGCGCACTTATACTTCCAGGCCGTGATCACTTCTTTTTTATTAAAACTTAAAGAGAAGTTGAAGCCATCAATCTGAAGGATATCTGATGGAAGCTCCAACTCACCAAAGAACTCGCTTTGTTGCATTTAAGCAGTCTCTTCTTTTCTCAGCGTTAAGATCTCATGACCAGCACCCTCTTCACATACCAAGATCGTGTGTTCAAATTGTGCCGAGGCTTTGCCATCTTGAGTGATCACAGTCCAGCCATCTTTGAGAAGTCGTGAGTGACGTCTGCCAAGATTAATCATGGGTTCAATAGTGAAAGTCATACCAGCCTTAATTTCTGGCCCAGTACCTCTTTTACCGACGTGGACAATTTGTGGTTCTTCGTGAAATTCGCGGCCAATGCCATGACCACAATACTCTTCCACCACGCCATACCCGTGATCCCCGGCAATTTCAGCAATCGAGGCTCCGATATCACCAATGCGGGCACCAGGCCTTACTTGCTTAATCCCCTCGCGCATACATTGATAAGTCACCTCGACTAATTTTTTGATCTCTGGAGCGACTTCACCAACATAAAAAGTTTTATTGGTATCGCCATGAAACTTTTGCAAATAGGTGGTGACATCAATATTAAGAATATCCCCGTCCTTAAGCACATCTTTTTTTGAAGGGATGCCATGGCAAATCACTTCATTAAGGGAAGTACACACTGACTTTGGAAAGCCGTGATAATTAAGCGGCGAGGGATAGGCACCATTTTTAAGAATATACTCATGACATAGCTGATTAAGTTCTTCAGTTGAGACACCTGGCTTAATAAATGGCTCAATGTACTCGAGCGTGCTGGCGGCCAAGCGACAGGTATTGCGCATAAGTTCGATTTCGCGAGTTGATTTGATTGAGATCATACAAAAAACCTTCAAATTTCAATTAGTTCAGTCACTTTTAGATGCTTTCTAGGGGGCCTGTCAACGTCCGTTCAAAGTGTGGAGTTTTTACATGACGCATTGAGTCTTAAGCTCAAAGCACCTACTCTAAGAGGAATTATAGCTAATAAATTGACCGGATCTATAACTATGCGAAATTACTTACTCGTTATCTTACTTGCACTTCAGTGTTTCAGTCTCAGGGCCGAAGACCGAGAGCAAATTGTCGAATACTTCGAAAATGAAGAGAGCTTCGTTAAAGATGATGCTGGACAAAAACGCGAGCTACTCGAACTTCTCATGCTTAGAGAGCGTGTCATAGAACTCAACATGGATTGGCATAACGATCCTCTTTCAGACGCCACACTTAGTAAAAATATCGCGACCTTTATCAAGCTTAAGAGCGAAATGGATACATTAAGTGACTTTGCTTGGCGCTATGGGATGCTGCTTCGAAAGAAAACTGAAGATGAATCAGTCATCACCGGTCATAACCGCTTTGTCGTGCTTAAAATTTCCGACGCCTTTTCAATTCTTTCAAGAAAAATCTCCGAGGTTACATCGCTTTATTACCCTAAAAATAAAAGATTAGTTAAAAGTGATAAATTTTTGAGCAATGGCAGTGCCAATGAAGCAAAGGCGCATACCATGTGGCTATCGGCCCACCTGACAACATTTGATGCGTTTCTTAAAGCCTATAATGGTTTCTTTAGAAATAAACACACAAGAAATTTAATTAAAGATTTGGCCCGCGCTAAAGAGGGCAAAGATGTTCGTCTTGATGAAGTCGCCGCTGTGGCCAAACACACACTCAGCAGAAACTCTCGTCGCTGGATGCAAAAAGCACTTGGTGGCTATGCTGCTTCTAGAAACCAGGCCCTTTCAAGTTTTAAAGACGAAGACCTAGCGAGACTGGTTGGAACAATTGAGTCTAACGAATCGGCCGTCGACCTTTACAACGATGCCGACTTTAATATTCGCTACTACCGTATGGGAGATGGACTTGGACGTCTGCTTTCTTGGGTTGTCGATGCTGCAAGTGGACTCTTTGGTAATATTGCAGGACGCTTTCGCTTTAGAAAAGGTCATATGTATGACCACGATGAGTATCGTATTGAACTTATGAAACGACTGCGCCCACTTGATATTCTAATGGAGAAGACTCCTTTTGCTCTAACTGACACTTTTATTCCTGGGCATTACGGCCATGCTGCCATTTACCTTGGAACCGAAGAGCAGCTAAGAGAAGTTGGCATGTGGAATCACCCTGTTATCATTCCTCATCAAGAAGAAATTAAAAAAGGAAAAGTCATTGCCGAAGCACTTCGTCCCGGCGTTTGGTTAAATACACTTGAAGAGTTTCTAAATATTGATGAGCTGACTTTATACCGTCAACCAAACGTGCAGGCTGATCGCGCTGAAATGGCCCGCATCTATGAGAGGACCCTGGCCCAACTAGGTAAAGACTACGATTTTAACTTTGATGTGAATACGCTCGATAAGATTGTTTGTTCAGAACTTATTTATCACGCCTTTGGTACAATCAATTGGCCGGTCAAATATGTGCTTGGACGTCCAACTATCTCGCCTGATAATTTGGCTGAAGTCGCCTACTCACAAAACGGTCCAATCAGCTTTATTCTTGGTAACAGAGCGGAAGAACGCTTTGTACCAGACCCGGTTGATAAATTAGATATCGCTGACAAATTAAGCCTGATTCAACTCGAAGACGGTAACTTCGGCAAAGAAACCAGAAGATGCCGCGATGTTCACGAGCAAAATGGCGAGCTTCGCCGCGTGTGCTATGGTAGAGTTGAAGCGCTCATTTACAAGGCGCCCAATGAAAGCATCTACGACAATCAAATCAAAGCAGCTCAAGCTCTTTAGAACTCATCTCTCTCCTTATCAGAAGGATAACTTCGTCGCTCGGGAGAGAGAATGTTTAGAGTCCCATGGCTTCATCTACTGTGACTCAATAGAGCAAGCCAATGTACTTATCACAAACACTCATACCAATCTTCTAGAGTTTGACTCTGAGGTTCTCAAATCAATTGAACTAATCATTCACCCAAATTCTGGCTATGACAATTTTGATCCCGGCCAAGTCCAAGCTCTCCAAAGTCCAATTATTTTAGGTAATAAAATTAGAGCAAAGTCAGTCAGTAATTACGTCTTGTCCTGCATACATCATGCCCTAACTCCACCGCCTTATACTAAGCAGTGGCAGGCGGGCAGAAAGTGGCCAAGAAGATCTTTGCAAGATTTAGAGATCCAGCTTATTGGGTTTGGACATATCGGGAAGCACTTATGTGAAGCCTTATCACTTCTTGCAAAAAATGTTCATATTTACGACCCATACCAAAATCAGCATGAATTAAAACACCAAAGCGATATTATTATTTTTTGTTGTAGTCTGAATCAAGAAAACATGAACATGGTCGATACCGCTTTTTTGAATAAGTGCAAAGAAGATCTTATTCTCATCAATCCGGCCAGAGGGAAGTTGATTCAAACGAGCCAGTTAAGTGACTGGCTTAAGAGTTCACATAAATCCAGAGCCTATCTCGACGTCTTTGAAAGTGAACCGTTTGATTTGGACCTCATGCCCGAGAACTGCTTTTGCACATCCCATATAGCTGGTGTTGACTCGAGCCTAGATCAAAGGATTATCGATTTTGTTGAAGAAGTCTCACTTGATTTCTCCAACTTAAGCCAGCACGATTTTACCACGAAGTGGAGTAATGCTACTCTAAGTAACAAGATTCATTCTGAAAGATTTATCTAAGAGGTCATCTGTGTCACTTGAAAACTTTATGAGCTTTGCCAAGCAATGTTTACGCCCACCAGGTGAAGGTGTTTACACAGTTTCAAATGCCAAAGAACGAAAGGATCAGCTCCATCAAAAGTTATATGGAGACCATCTCAACGTACAGGACGCTTGGCTTACTAGTTTGAAGGCTGGTCTTAGCTCGAACCCCGCTAGAGTTGCCGCGCTTGGTATCTGTAGCGACACAGGTGGCGGTATACAACGAGGCGCCAACTGGGGACCTCTTTTTTTACGTCAGGCAATGATTGAGCAACAACAGTGGAACCTACTTGATCTTGGTGATGTTTTTGTTGTGCCGCAGGTCTTGCATGATAAATACTTAAACCAAGAGACGATCACTAAGATAAAAAAATCAATTTATAACGATGAGAATAGTCCCTACCCTGTCAGTCCACTTTCAATTACTGAAGAAGCAGTACGCTTAGTAAATGAATCTTTTTCGCAGGTGAAGCTCTTTGGCATTGGAGGCGATCACTCTATAAGTTATTCTCTAGTCAAGGCATGGGCTCAGGCAGCTTCAAGAAAAAATAAGAAGATTGGACTTATACACTTTGATGCCCATACCGACCTCATGATTGAGCGCCTAGGAATTGATCTGTGTTTTGGAACATGGGTTCCACCTATTATTCCTCTTTTTGATAGCCCTAGTGATATTTTTCAAATCGGAATCAGGTCCTCAGGGCAAGAGCGCTCGCACTGGGAGAACAAATTTGGACTACATCAATTATGGGCCGAAGAAATCAAAGCCTCTGGGCTAGAATCTAGCTTAAATAAGCTTGATCGTTACTTAAGTGAAAAGAACTTTGACGAAGTTTATATCAGCTTTGATATTGATGCTCTTGATGCCTCTTATGCGCCAGCAACTGGAACTCCGGAGTTTGGAGGGCTTGCCCCACATGAAGCTAAACTCTTTTTAGAAATAGTGGGCAAGCACTGCAAAGTTAGCGGCGCCGACATGATGGAGCTCGCTCCGTTTGTACAGATTTTCGATAATCCACAAGGTCAATGGAGCACATTCACCAGCGCGGCCAGCCTATCACAAACGATGATTGAGCTTATGGATAAGAACTAATTGGCAATTTTAGCCTTTCCCCCTATTGAGGAAGCCGATGAAAATGGACTACTCGCTTTTGGCGGTGACCTAGAAATATCTTCTCTTTTGTTGGCTTACTCACAAGGAATTTTCCCTTGGCCCATTAGCGAGCGTTATCCGCTTGCCTGGTTTTCACCTGACCCTCGTGGTGTCATTGATTTTTCCAACCTGCATCTTCCACGCTCGCTCAAAAAGTCTGTGAGACAAAAAGAGTGGATCATTACTTTTAACAAGTGTTTTGATCGAGTCATCACTGAGTGTTCAAAGCTTAGTCATCGTAAGGGCGAATCCAGTGCACAAGGGACCTGGATCACCGATGAGATTATTCGTAGTTATAATTACTTTCATCAAGCTGGATATGCTTACTCAGTAGAAGTTTGGCTCAATGATGATTTAGTTGGCGGTCTATACGGTACTCGCCTGGGTCGCTGCTTTAGCGGTGAATCAATGTTTCATACGCAAACTGATGCATCAAAAATAGCCCTTGCAAGCCTCATGTATTTTCTAAAATCCCATGACATCAACTGGCTCGATACACAAATGGTGACTTCAGTCGTTGAGAGTTTAGGCGGGAGTGAAATACCTCGTGATGAGTTCATTCAAAAACTAAATGCGCTTAAGAATTTAAATGGGGATGATATTTTTGAGAAAAACAAATCTTATCCTGCGCAAGACCTTATTTTGATCTAAGCAAGTCGACTTATAATTTTATCTTTGCTCAATTCATTCTTATCAAGCACCCAATTTGCTTCAGCATGATCAGCTTTTGGTGCTTCATGACCCATACGAATAGCATCGATGGGGCATACTTCTTGGCATAAACCACAAAGCACACATTTTAAAACATCCAGGTTAAAATCAATAACTTTAGCCTCAGAAGTCGCACTGAGATCCAGGGCGCTGGTTGGGCAATGACCAACACAAAGGCCACATGAGTTACATTGTAACTCCCCGTCTTGCTTAGTCGTGAGAACTGGTAATCCAACTTTTCTCGCCTGATCGACTTTAGTACCACGCTGTCTAGTGAAGATGATCGCAATACTACTTACGAGATAGCGCAAGCAAATCCAAAATGTGGAGAAGAATCCCCTCTTTAAATAAAGTTTTTTGGTCAAGATCACTAGGAGTTCCTACTCATAAGAGAATCAATGATATGTTCTAGTCTATCACTTTGTTTTGTTACTAGAAACTCAGAATTCATCCAAGTATTTCGCTCAACTTGTAAGCTTATCTTCTCACTGTCTATTCCTTGATAAGAAACTACAACGAGATGTTCACACTGGCGCTTGAGTTCATGGTAAAAGTCGTCTGTATAGCCCCAGATCGGCTCTACAATAATAATATTGCCACTGAGTTCATTGCTATCTTTTAGTACTTCAAGATGGTTCAAGCTTTTTCGAGGTGACGTGACTGCCCCATCGGGACCTAGTGGATGAGCAAAATATGACTCATCTGGAACTAATATTCTAGTCACTAATTCATAGCGTTTAATTAACTCAAGCCACTTATCACTTTCGACTTGGCTCAGGTCTGGAGCCAAATAAAGCTTCCAATTCAATCCCTTAGCTTGCAGCAATTGGTCAGTGTTTTGTTGGCCATCAGGACGGATACGCCAAAGATCCTGCGATTTCCACCAGTCAAAACCAGCTTCGCAACCATAACCAATCTCTTTTGATCTAATATCAATAAAGCGCTTATCAATGGTACGAGCATGTAGCTCACATTGCCTTTCGCATCCTGGACAAGTGACGCTCGCCCAAGAACTTTTAGCACCCAGCCTATAATCATTCTTGTGTGCAATAGCGCCACTGGGGCAAAGGTCTCGATATAAACTCAAATCAACATTCTTTAACTTCGAACTCTCAAAGGCAACACGAGTGTACTTACCACGGGATTTTTTTCTAAACAGCCCATCTTTTTCAACTTTTTGAGAATAATCAACACATAACGAGCATGAGATACAGCGAGCGTGATTGAGATGATAGTCACGTGCAAGCTCTTCCTTTTGATCGTGAATTCTTTGCACTTGAGTTTCAGATTGAGGCTGAGTAGAGCTACGAGCTAAGTCTTGAAGTTTACAGACTCCGCTTTGATGACATCTTTCACAGTCTGTTTGATGCTTATTCGCTAACATTTCATAGCTATTCATTTTATTTTGGATTAAGTCATCAGTGCTGGTTTCAATATTAAGTGGAGTCGTTATAAAGACTTCACAAGACCTAAGGACTGACTCGCCGATTTTCACCAAACAAAGGTCGCATTTTCCTGGCGAAATCATCTTTTCATGATGACAGATGCCATGTTCTTTTATGCCATTAGAGATAAGCAGTGATCTCAAATTTGTCATCGGCATCGCTTTTAATTCTTTGCCATCGACATTGATTGGAATTTTAATATTCTTTTCGACCTCTACCATGCTGGCCCCTCTGAGGCTTCACAGGCTCGAGCAAAGAATGAGCATTTCGCCAAAGAGGAGAAAACCTGTTTCTCGCTTTGACTCCATTTAGAAAGACCTGTCGTGGAACGTGAGCAGGCTAAACATGCACCACAACTTTGATCTCCAGCAAAATAAGACATGGCCCTTTTAGCTGCTGCCGCCGACTCGTCACTATACCACTCCAAAAGTGGATACTGGAAAGTTCTGAGACAAAAGCTGTCTTGATGAGAGATCTCAAAAGGCTGCGCTTCTATTTCATCAGGCCGATACCAGTGACCGAGTACTCCCCCCCATCTTAGCCAGCCATCTTTCATGGAAAAATCGTGACCTGAAGCGGCCATAATCTCGGCAATCGTCGTTCCGCCAGGAACCTCGACAGTGGTTGTTTTAGCAATTTCTCCACCTATAGTTATTAAGTACACACCAGGCGAATTGACAGTGCCTTTTGACATGAATATATCACCACGCTCTGATGCCATGGCCACAAGTGCATAGAGCTCTTCTGCACGATGAATATGCACAGGTTGAGCGCAAAGGAATTCTTTTCGATGGGGATAGCCGGGTCGTTGGCCGCTTAGACTGGCCAACAGAAATGAATCTTGATCATAAAGAAGACTTTTGGGTAATCTAATATGTTGAATATCAAAGCTCCAACGAGCGGTATCCCCCCAAAGTCCCTCTCGATGCGATTCGCCAAGCGCGCGCTCAATCGTTTGTGCCAACAAGCTATCCTCTATAGGACTAACAAGAAAACCTTGGTCCGCACCAGTCGCCTTAGCGGCTAATAACAAGCCTTCAATTAAACCATGAGGGTTTCGCTGGATCATCCGTCTCATTGCAAACATTCCTGGCTCAGTCGAAGCCATATTCACCAGTACACTTCTTGGCTTTGTAGGTGGCAACGCCATACGACTCCAGTAAGAGCTAAGGCTAATACCGTTTCGATTTAGAAACTTACTTGTCAGGAGCTGTTGGATAAGCTGTGGCTGATTTAGGCGAGCATAACCGCCATGCTTCATATAGACGTCTATGAAGTGAGCTGAATCAACATGTCGTAACGGATGGTAAAATGATACTTGTGGTTTTGCTGTCTGAGACATCTCAAACTCGCAAAATGCGGTTAAGCCAATTCTGATCTTCATTGGTGCGAATTTTGGAACCTTCTTTAGAACAAGGTGCTCGATCACACTCACTCAGACACAAACTGGGTCTAATGACTATTTGAGACTCGGGAACGCGACCATTATTGGCTTTATTTAACTGATCCCAAATTGCTTCGTTGCCCTTGGCACGACAAGTAGATCCCATGCAGACTTCTAAATCATTTGGGCGTAAATCAATATGGTCTTCTTCGAAATAGTCGACGAATTCTTTTACTTGATTAGAATCTAAACTGTATTTCTCGCACAGCTCGTCAATCTTTAGCGGCTGCTTCGATTGCAAAGAGTCTGCCCATTCACTTAAAAAATGCCACCACGCAACTTCACTTTGACTCAACGATCGATCTCCCCAGTGATAGCGTTTAATGAGGCTAAAACGGCTGCAGCACTTCCCAGGGAAATGTTTTCGATTGAGCTTGGAAAGGATTGAAAGTGATAAAAGCTAGGGCCTCGAATCTTTAGACGATAGGGCTTACCCTCTCCGTCACTAATTAAGAAAAATCCGAGTTCCCCATTTGAGCTTTCGATGAAGCTGTAATACTCACCTGAGTTTAATGGGGTTCCATTTTGATAGAGATCAAAATGTTTAGCGTAATCAGCACTTGTTAGGCGCATTGCCCCGGTAGGCTTAGCAAGTCGTGGATCATCAGTTTGAATGAGGCCACTAGGAATATGATCGAGAACCTGGGAAATGATGCGAAGAGATTGAAATATTTCTTCAACTCGAACTAAATATCGGTCATAAGGATCACCGTTAATACCAAGAGGCACATCAAATTCAACGTCTTGATAAAAGTAGTACGGACTATTTTTTCTAAGATCGTAGTTAACGCCACAGGCTCGAAGGCATGGACCAGTCATCCCCCAATCAAGAGCCTGAGCAGCACTTAGACCAGCTTCGCCGTGAAAAACAAGCCATGAGGGTGCGCGAGTTAAAAGTGACGTGACCTCTGCCAGCTCACTTTGAATAATATTAATTGTTTCAAGGCACTGCGTGACCCATCCCACGGGAAGATCCTGAATCATTCCGCCAATGCGAACACTTGGCCCCATCAATCTAGCACCATGATAAGCAACAAAGAGATTACTTATATGTTCTCTGATGCGAGAGAAAATAGCACTTGCATCCCATGCTCTAAGATCACTGGCCATTGAACTGAGACAGGTGGCGTGATCAAGTGCACGTGAAAGCTCCATCATAATCATTCGAAGCGCTTGAGCTCGATCGGTGAGTTCAATTCCTAGCGCTGTTTCCACCGTTTTGGCCCAAGCAATTGCTCCGATCATAGGTGAAGAGTAATTAAGTCTTTCCGCTAATGGAATAATCTGGCTAAAGAGTTTGGATTCACAAAGCTTCTCAACGCCACGGTGCTGAAGACCGATCTCAACTTTGGCACGTTTTACAACCGTACCGAGCACTTCTGCTTTTACAATGAAGGTTCCTTGAATGGCAGGGTTTGAAGGATTAATATCGATGACTTTTCGACACAATCTCTCATCATCACTGATATCGGCTAACCAAGGAAAATCAATATTTGAAAGCTCTTGCGGCTTACTTGAAAAAGCAGGTTGCCAATCTTTTCTAAGGGCAAAGCCTTTGAGGTGGCTCGGAGTAAGAAGCTTCTTAGTCTTATGTTGTTCGAACTCCAGACCATACATTTCTGCCACTTCTTGCTCAGCCCATGCGGCTGCACTCCAAAGATCTTTAATGCTCGTTATCGCTTCGTTCTCATTCAAATTCACTTTAACTCGAAGCCGAGTATGCGCTTCCATATGCAAGAGGTGATAGATAACGCTGAAGCGTTTCTCTTTTGGCTGGCTCGTGTATTTTGAATAATCGACACCAATAATATCTAAAAGGAGGATGAATCCTTGCTCTCTTTTTAGGATTCTAAGCACGTCGTATAAACTCACCGAACTGACTTCAAGTTCAAAGTCAGGTCCGACTTGGGTCACGCTTAAGCCAGGAAAACTTGATTTAATGCTCTCGAGTATATTCAAACAATACTCTCCTGCTCTGCATGCCAACGGCTGATATTGTTTTTCATTCGATCGCGAAGAAGCTCAAAGCCATGATTGAGCTGAGTTGGATCTGGCGGACAACCTGGAACATAGACGTCGACGGGAAACTCAAGATTTAAGCCAGGTACAACTGAATATCCATCGGCGTAAAGTCCACCACTAGCGGCGCAGGCACCAATTCCCATCACCCACTTAGGCTCTTTTAATCGCTTATGAAAATCTTGCAAAATAGGAAGGAGTTTAAGGCTAATACTACCGCCAAAGATCATCATATCTGCGTCTTCTGGCTTAACTCTCGCGGGAGAGAAACTTGATTGAGTAATCATATTATGAGCACCAAACGTAGCCGTATGTTCAAGCGCACAACAAGAAAGTCCAAATGGGAAAACCCAAGGAGAATTATCCCTTGCTCTACGATCAAGCCACTCAATAAATGAGTTTTTATTGGTAGTCACAACCAGTCGATCCAAGAGATCATTTGATAATGTCAAAGCGCGATCTCCTTTTTTCAAGCTTAAATGATTTCCAAGCGATATCACTTGGAAATATGCTCATCTTCATTTGTTCTAATAATTTAACTTCATCTTTATCAGTACATACTAATTCTTTACCATCGACATTCACCCAGCCATAGATTTTCTGATGTGAACCATTAGCTCCCGAGTCATAGCTGATGAATCGCATATGTGGACGCTTGGCATTTTTTTCACCGCTCATGACAGTTACGGCCATATCAAAAGCACCATCAAGTTCATCTGTTGTGCAGTATTTTTCAAAATTATTTTCAAACGTTCTTTTGCCATCAGCCCGTCTTGGATTCTCTAGCCATGCCTTCCTTGAACAGCGATAGCTCCACCCAAGATCCTATAGCCCCATAAACAAATCGATATGAGAAAAAAACCAAAAACGTTCTGGGTTTTGCACCAGACTTGCAGGTCTGACAAAACGAGAACACGTTTTATAGCGTTTGCCATAGTTCTTGTGAAAGGTGGCAAAGAGCTTAGCAAAGTCATACTCTTCTTTTTCTTTTTTCAAATCAAGTTTTCGGTTGGTCAAATCAATTTGGCGTTGCTCGCGGTTAAGGTTTAATCGCTCTAAATCTGAGTACTCGACAATTAAAGCCTTCGTTCCGTCTTTACCTTCACTCACTTCTTTTTGTTTTTTCTCTATTGCGCTGCGGACTCGCTGAGCACCCTGCCAAAGATCTTCGTATAAAATATTACAACTCTTCACGATAGACTTTTGCTCTTCAAAATTTATCTGGCGATTTTTCTTTAAAAAGTACGCCAACGCTTTAGCCGCATCAACTTCACCTGTAATTCTGTATACGGGCTCTGGACGTGTACCGGCGAGAGTTGCTCCAAAACCATTTTGCATCCAAGCGATAGATTCATTCCAATCGACCAGTTCTTTAAGTTGATTTAAGTCTTGAACATTGGAAAACTTTGGATCACTTGGATTAACTGCAATCAATTGCATATTGGTAAGCCATCTCTCTCTTGTTGCGCATGGATAATCGCGACAGACTTGTCTTACCACGCCTCCGACAACTCGTACTCGATGGGCCAATGATGTCGAAGTGCGCTCTTGCCAGTATTTTGCATCTCCAAAAACAAATGCTTCCTGAGGATCACCGAGGGCGTCGAGCATACGCGGAACAATTGTTATCGAAAAAGGAGGGGTTGAGAGAGTGTCTCCATACTTGCCCCAAATATCTTTATGTTTACAGTGATAACGGCTCCAATAAAGTGCGCCAGACTTAGTGTCGAGCTCATAGCCATGAACTGACTTGGCCGGGGTAACAACGACGACATTGACCGAGCGATCATCGGGATGACCAAAAGGAGCAGGGTCAAAAAAGAGATGACTCTCTAGCGAGCCGTCTGGTCTTGGCTCTCTGGTGTTTGGTTGCAGTCCGTTATAAACAGGTTTGATTTCTAGCGGTTGAATTTGTGGTGCAGCATCGCGTTTCGCTGCGCAAGCGGACAAAAAAATTATTGCCACAAATGCGATGCTTATTTGACAGAAACTACGAGTTTGGTCGAAAATCACGTTCATCCTTGAATCATCTTCCTGCCCGGGTGGTGAAATCGGTAGACACAAGGGATTTAAAATCCCTCGGAATTAATCATTCCGTACGAGTTCAAGTCTCGTCTCGGGCACCATACTTTCTCCTTTATTTTCCGCAATTTAACACGAACCTGTAAAGGAAAAGCCCTAAAAAGAGTTTTTTAGTCGGGAATATTTCTAGATATGTAGTGCGCGATTCTCACTGGCCGCAAGACAAGCCTCTTTAAAGGTCTCTGAATAGGTCGGGTGAGCATGACATGTTCGTCCCACGTCTTCAGCTGAAGCTCTAAATTCCATCGCTAAGACAGCTTCGGCGATCATATCGGCGCATCTCGCGCCAACCATATGTACGCCTAAGATTTCATCCGTTTTTGCATCGGCCAAGACTTTGATCATGCCTTCACTCTCATTTGAAGCACGAGCGCGGCCAGAAGCTTTATAAGGGAAGTTTCCTGTTTTATATTCAATGCCCTGCTTTTTTAGATCATCTTCTGTCGCGCCTACGGCAGCGACTTCTGGCCAGGTATAAACCACGCCCGGAATAAGATTATAATTTACATGAGGCTTTTGACCGACAAGAAGTTCGGCAACAAAAACGCCTTCTTCTTCTGCTTTATGCGCTAGCATCGCACCCTTAGTGACATCGCCAATGGCATAAATATGGGGAACAGAAGTCTGCAAATGGGCATCGGTGAGAACGCGAGAGCGCTCATCAAGAGTGACACCTGCTGCTTCAAGATTAAGTCCGTCAGTAAAAGGTCTTCGACCTACAGCAACTAAACAAATCTCAGCGTCGAGTTTAATCTCTTCACCTTTTTTAAGGTTTTTTGCCACAATAGTCGCTTTACTCTTAGAGCCCTTGGCCGAAGAGACAGCGTGTCCCGTGAGGATTTCAATCCCCTCTTTTTTAAACACTTTACTTAGAACTTTTCCAAGATCTTTATCCATTGTGCCAATTAATGAGTCAGCGTACTCAACGATCGTAACTTTTGTTCCAAGGCGAGCATACACAGAAGCCATTTCACAACCGATTACACCGCCACCGATCACAACCATCGACTTAGGCTGCTTTTCTAAAAACAAAGCCTCTGTCGAAGTTATCACTGTCTTTTTATCAATCTCGATTCCAGGAAGAGTTGATGGCTTTGAGCCAGTGGCAATGACAATATTTTTGCCAGAGATAACACTTTCGCCTTTATCACCTTTAACTAAAACTTCGTGAGCTGATTTAAATGAACCAAGTCCTTGATGAACATCAATCTTATTCTTTTTCATTAAATAAGAAACACCGCCAACGTTGTCATTAACAACGCCGCGAACACGTTCACGCATTTTATTAAAGTCTAACTCTACTTTTGAAATCTTGATCCCGTGATCAGCGTGTGAGTGGACAGTCTCATGATAACGCTCAGAAGAGTCGAGCCATGCTTTTGAAGGAATACAACCAACGTTGAGACAAGTTCCACCTAGTGTTGAATATTTTTCAACGATGGCCGTTTTAAGACCTAGTTGAGCGCATCGAATAGCGCAGACATAACCACCTGGACCAGAACCAATGACAACGACATCATACTCTTTTACTGACATAACTTATCCTTCAAAAATTAAATTCCAAGAAGCATTTTGGCAGGGTCTTCAATCATTTCCTTCACTGTTTTGAGGAAGGTCACAGACTCTTTACCGTCAACAACACGGTGATCATAAGACAGAGCCAAGTACATGACAGGGTGGATAACCACTTGCCCTTTATGAGCAACCGGACGCTCAACAATATTGTGCATGCCAAGGATGGCCGACTGCGGGATATTTAAAATTGGAGTCGAAAGCATCGAACCAAAAACGCCACCATTTGTGATCGTGAAAGTTCCTCCTTGCATTTCATCAACAGTGAGTTTTCCGTCACGACCTTTTAGAGCTAGACGCTTAATCTCAGATTCAATTTGCGCCATTGAGAGACTTTCCGCATTTCGAACAACGGGGACAACCAAGCCTCTTGGTGTCGAAACGGCAACACCGACATCGCAATAATCGTGGTAAACCAGTTCCTCACCAGAGATTTGCGCATTTACGCCTGGAACTTCTTGAAGTGCCAAGCAACAGGCTTTGGTGAAGAAACTCATAAAGCCAAGTCCAATGTCATGCTTTTTCTGAAACTCTTCTTTATAACGCTTTCTAAGCTCCATCACTTCAAACATATCAACTTCATTGAATGTCGTGAGCATGGCAGTAGAATTTTTAGCTTCAGTTAATCTTGAGGCGATGGTCTTTCTTAGTCGTGACATTTTCTCACGTCGAACCGTACGAACGGCGCCACCGGCCGGAGCAGCTTGCTGTATTTCTTTAGCCGGTGCTTTGTCAGCAGACTTGGCCGGAGCTGAAGATGCACTCATGGCATCAGCTTTGGTGATTCTTCCATCTTTGCCAGTACCATTAACAGTATCTGTAGAAGCACCTTTTTCATCTAAGATTTTTCTAGGGGCAGGTGAAGGGAAGTTTTTATCTCCACCAGTTGCTGGCGCACTTGAAGCTTGAGCTGGCTTTGGGGCACTCGCCTCTTCTTTTTTTGCAGCTGACTTTGTTGCTCCAGCACCGGGAGCGATCGTGGCGATAACTTCACCAATTTTTAGCTCACTGCCTTCTTCGGCCTTAATTGAAATCACCCCAGAAACTTCTGCGGGAAGCTCCATATTGGCTTTATCGGATTCAATCTCACATAGATTATCACCCTCTTCGACTTGATCTCCATCAGCAACCATCCAGCTGGCCAAAGTAACTTCAGTAACTGACTCGCCAATTTGTGGGATTTTGACTTCAATGCTCATAGCTCATTTCCTTATAAAAATGCTTTCTTTAAAATTTCTTCTTGCTCTCTATTGTGAACAGAGGCAAAACCAGTCGCCGGCGAAGCCGCACTTCTTCTTGAAATACACTCGAAGTTTCCAAACAGATCGCGCCATCTCATGAGGAAAGTCCAGGCTCCAATATTAAGCGGCTCTTCTTGTACCCAACGAAGGTTTTTTGCGCCTTTATACTTTGTGAGTAAAGACTTAATTTGTTTTTCTGGAAGTGGATAAATCTGCTCCATACGAACAATCGCCACATCCTCTCTCGAATCCTGATTTTTCTTTTCTAATAGTTGATAATAAATTTTACCTGAACACATTAGAACTGTTTTCACTTTTTTTGCATCAGCTTTTTCATCATCAATAATTTCTTGAAAGCTGCCCTTTACGAGTTCATCAATTGATGAAGTACAGCGAGAGTCTCTTAGTAGCGACTTTGGAGTAAACACAACTAGAGGCTTTCTAAATTCCCATTTAATTTGTCTACGAAGGGCATGGAAAAAGTTAGCCGGTGTCGTACAGTTGGCGATCACCATATTATCTTCAGCGCAAAGCTGTAGGAATCGCTCGATTCGTGCTGATGAGTGCTCTGGACCTGCGCCTTCATAGCCATGGGGCAACAGCATCACCAGGTCACACATTCTGCGCCACTTGGTCTCACCAGCGCTAATGAATTGATCGATCATGATTTGAGCGCCGTTGGCAAAGTCGCCAAACTGGGCTTCCCAAATATTTAATGACCATGGACTCCCTTGAGAATAGCCGTATTCAAAACCGAGTACACCATATTCAGACAATAATGAATTATAAATATTGAAGCGCCCCTGCCCTTCCTGGATATGATCAAGCCCGCAATAAGTCTCACTGGTCATCTCATCGAAAACTTTGGCATGACGATGGGAGAATGTTCCACGAACAACATCTTGACCAGAGAAGCGAACGCCAAATCCTTCTGTCAAAACTGTGCCATAAGACAGAAGTTCGGCCATGGCCCAATCGACAGTATCATTGGCCCAAGAAGTTGCACGATCATCTAAGATCTTTTGAGCTTTCTTAAGGGTCTTAAATCCTTTTGGAACTTTGGTAAAAGCGGCCACGATTTTATCAAGCGTTTTACGATCAACCGTCGTATCAACTTTTTGATCAAAGTCTCCAGGCTTACTAAAACGCAATTTCTCCCACTCTTTATGTGGTCCTTTCTTGCGATTAGGAAGCTCTTTTTGTTTTACATTATTAAGTCGATCAGAAAGAAGGTCCTTGAACTCTTTTTGCATTTGCTTGGCCAGACTCTTCATTTCAGGATCGGCGGCTAAGAGTTTTTCAAGATAGACTTCTCTTGGATTTTTGTGTTTTGCCACAAGTCCATAGAGATGAGGCTGAGTATATTTCGGTTCATCGCCTTCGTTGTGACCATGCTTTCGATAGCAAACCATATCGACAAAAACATCTTTCTTAAATTTTTGTCTAAACTCTGTGGCAAGCTCTACTGCGTAGACGACCGACTCTGGCTCATCTCCGTTGACGTGAATAATTGGGCAATCGA